>CAMZKK010000172.1 GCA_947311175.1 uncultured Planctomycetota bacterium
CATTGCATTAGCAACAACATCAGCCAAGGCAGGATCAAGCATATCTCCATTACTAATGGTTCTCATCATAGCCTTAAAAACATTTTTGGGTAATCTTTCACGCATTACGGTTTCACTAAATACATTTTCCCCAAAAATATCTGTAACAGCCATCCCCTTAGAAGTCATCTTATAGTCTCCATTCAAATAAAGTTAAAATATATATTTCAATTTATTATATAAATAACCACAAAATTCAACCACATAATTTTTTGAAATTTTAATAAAATTAGCCAAAACCAAGCAAGAACGAGGTGGATTTAGAATGCGAGAATAATCCGTTTTACAATATTGAAACCGGGTCAATATCGATTGCTAGTTTTATCTTACCCTTTGCTTTTATTTCTGACATTCCATTATGAATAATGGTTAAAAGTATTTTAGGAGTTTCACCCTTTATTAAGATGTGAAACCTGAAATTGGCTTTGATTTTTGAAATCGCACATGCTGATGGACCGAGAACATTTCGTAGGCTTGACGCCTTCCGCAAAGAAGAGGCAACTTGCTTGGCAAAGGCAAAACATTTATTACAATCAGGTCCCTTGATGATAATTCTTGCAATCCTGCCAAATGGTGGATAAGACAAACTTTTTCTATCCCTCAATTCATGCTCGGCAAAACCAAGAAAGTCCTGTTTAGCAGCCAACTGCACCGCAAAATGCTCAGGGTTAAATGCCTGAATAATTCCAATCCCCGGTAAATCCCCTCGTCCAGACCTGCCAACAACCTGAGTTATTAATTGAAAGGTATTTTCCGCAGCCCTAAAGTCTGGTAAGTTGATACTGCCATCAGCGGAGATTACCCCAATTACGGTTACATTCGGAAAATCATGACCCTTGGCAATCATTTGTGTCCCTAATAAAATATCATACTCTCCTCGGGCAAAGGCGGATAAAGCAACGGCATGACTATCTCTACTTGTCATTGTGTCTGAATCCATTCTAAGAACTCTTGCCCCATCAAACACTGCCATGATTTCTTCTTCAACCCTCTCTGTTCCACTACCTGCATAACGAAGTTGTGGTGAGTTACATTCTGAGCATATTTCCGGTTCACTTATGCTATGACCACAATAATGACATGATAGTTTTTTACTAAATTTATGATAGGTCAAAGATATGTCACAGTTTGGGCAATTCACCGTTGCCTTGCAATTTAGACAATGAATCCAAGTATTAAATCCTCGACGATTCAAAAAAAGTATTGCCTGATATTTCTTTGCAATTGCCGAACGGACTTCCTTAATCAATACTCGTGAAAGGATTGTCTGTTGTTTTACCTCTGCCCACTCTTGTCGCATATCAATAATTCTTGTATCAGGAACTGTCCCCTGTCCTGCCCTCTCCGGCAAACTAAGAAGAGTAAATTTTCCATCTAAGGAATTTTGATATGACTCCAAACTCGGAGTAGCCGAACCCAAAACAACTGAGGCGTTTGCCTTGATTGCACGCATTATTGCCACGCTTCTTGCATGGTATCGTGGCGAAGTATCTTGCTTAAATGTTCTCTCATGCTCTTCGTCAATAATAATCAATCCTAAATTTGGAAGTGGGGAAAATATTGCCGACCTTGCTCCAATCACGACCTTAACCTCTCCTCGTTTAAGTCGTAACCACTCCTCAGCCCTTTCCCCATCAGCCATATTGCTATGCAAAACAGCCACCTCCCCAACTCTTGCCTTAAACCGCTCTACCGTTTGCGGAGTAAGACTAATCTCAGGAACAAGCACAATCCCGGTTCTTCCCAACTTCAAACAATGCTCTAATGCCCGCAAGTAAACTTCTGTCTTTCCACTTGAGGTCGCACCATGCAGAAGGTAGGTTTGGTAAGTATTTTTATCCAGATTTTTACAAATCACTTCGGTGGAATAATTTTGCCCGGCAGTAAGAGTGATGTTTTTTTTATGCTCAGATATTTTCGCTAATTCACGATGGAGAGGAACAGAAGAAACCGTAACCACACCTTTTTTTTCTAATGTTTTTACCGATGAACGATTACTAATTCCCAATTTTTCTAAATCAGTAATCCTTAATCCTTCATTACGCCCAACTAAATATCTCAATAGTGCCGATTGCTTCGGTGCTCGTTTTTCTAATTTAAACGCAAGTTCATTTGTTGCATCTTTATCAATTGCCAAAGCGACATATTGCACAACACTTTGTTTTATTCCCTTGCGAACAGCTGCCGGCAAAGAAGCGGCAAGCACCTCTCCCCAGCCGCAAAAATAATATGATGAAATCCATTTTGTTAATTCCAAGATGTTTTCATCTGCTAACACCTTACCAGAACCAAGATCAAGAATATCCTTAATCTTAGATTCTTCAATCGGTGGAGTATCGGTAAATGATACCACAAACCCCTTGATTCTCCTTCGCCCAAAAGGGATAGTTATCCGCATCCCGCACTCAATACTTGATTGCAAAATTTCCGGTACACGATAATGATAAATCGTGGTTAAAGGAGCCTCAACAACAACTCCAGCGTATTTTTTTTGCATAACGAAGCACTCTTTAACAATTAGCAAGACGGAAAATATTGGAATATCTACGAGCAATTTTTAATTAAGGGAAACTTTAA
>CAMZKK010000173.1 GCA_947311175.1 uncultured Planctomycetota bacterium
ACAACTTTATTACAGTAATAAAGTTTTAATATTTTTTAGAAATCATCCGCCCTGTCTTTTCCGGCGGACACGTGCCCTTTATTTTATGGGTATGGGTTTATTGTTAGATGAGGAAGATTATCAATAATGGTGAGGCTTGATCACGTTTTAGTACAACAAAAAAGCGATGGAAATAGTTTTTCGTTTGCTTTTCGCGGTAAACGTTGGAGTATTTATTCTTTTATAATTGCTATAGCTCTGTTTGTAGGCACGGTCATTATTAGCGATATTAATAATGTGCTTTACAAAGAATTCCTCGTGCCGGGTGGCTATTTATTTTCATGCTTATTTATTTGGTCATCAATTTACAGTTATTTCACAAAAATAGAACTAGACATTGTTGATAGTGAGAGAATTGTAAAATATCGCAAATCAAGTCCCTTCGGAACAAAAGAATGGGTAGAAGATTTTAATGAATTTATAGAGATTAGAATTTGGAGACCTGAACGAGATTCATTTCTGAAAGTTGTCCTGAGAATGAAAGATAAGCAGGAAATACCGCTCGGAACAAGTGAAGCTGGTATATTTGATTTAAAACAAGCTAAGAATATTTCTGAAAATTTAGCTACTATAATGAACCTCCCCGTTATAGAAGAACCAACAGTAAGTTGGGAGTTTTGAATCATCACCTAACAATCAGCTCCAATGGACGTTTTATACGCCACTGAGCAAAGCGTTGGCTAAATTTCCTTTAAACACTTTACCCATCGCTTTAACGTTGGCAAATTTAAAGGAGTAGGAGGAGAAATCTGAGCGAAGCTGGTAGCAGCAAAATAGGGACGTTGCCTTTTAAAAGGGTAGCGTCCCTATTTTTATTAAAAGTTAAAAAATTAAAGAAGGGGCAGGTAATATTTTACCTGCCCCTTTTTATTATTCTTTTTTAGTCAAAGATGACTGTAAAATATTTATGACTTCAAGTATTCAAGTGTCTTACGTAAAGTTTCTTCTGATTCAAGTTCAGGGAAATATTCTAAACCAAAATATCTATCATATCCTGCTTCTTGAATTGCTTTTACAATAAACGGATAATTGGTTTCGCCATTAAATAGCTCATGTCTTCCTGGTATTCCGGCACTATGGAAGTGACCTATCCATTTGATATTGTTTTCAATAAAAGATATCAAATTGCCACCCATAATTCCCATGTGATAAATATCATAGAGGGCACGAACATTTTCTAAACCAACCTCTTTAACTATTGATACCCCTTCAGTTGCAGAGTCAAGAAAATAGCCCGGATGATCAACTTCGGTGTTTAACATTTCTAAATTGAGGTTGAATCCTTTGCTTGCTACCAATTCTCCAGCTTCACGCATTGCATCAACTAATGAGGCTCTCTGTTCTTGATAGTTTTTACCTTCAATTGATTGTCCGGTAGTAACAATGCCTTGAGAACATCCCGCAGCAAGGGCATTGTCTGAATATCTATCCATCTGTGCCAAAAATGCTGTTCGATTGTCTTTGTCAATCGGTGCAACCTTATCTTCGGTTGCAAAGTTCATCACAATGCTTACCAACTCGACTCCGCAATTTTTCCCGGCATCCGCCATAGTTTTCAGTTCTGCGGCATCTCCACCTTTCCAAGTTTCGATATAGTTATATCCGCAAGCAGCAATCTTTTCAACTTGAGTTCCTAAATCATCTTCTGTAAAAAAAAGATCAATCAATGCATCTACTTTTAACATAATATTATCCTTATTTTAAAATTGCTTAAAGAGAACTCAAACTAGCGGTAATTTTTGCAGCCATTTCAGAAATTATTTCTGGAGTATCGCCCGGAGTAATATTGATTACGCCAAGACGAAGCATTATATCCTTTGTCTTCGGACACATATCTACAGAATATTCAGGAAGTTTGTCAACATGCTGACAAGAGAATGGGCAACCTTCAGTAGTAACTGTTTTTTGGTCAAGGATATGCTCCCAGTTCCAGAATACATGCCAGTCTCTCGCTCCCTTAGTCGCATTTGCAGCTAAACCACCAAATCCAACATCGGCAAGGATTGCAGACTCTGCTTGTTTTTGAGAATCAAAAAGAACGCCAAGGGTATAGCCGCAAACGCCTTCTTCATCATTTGGAATTACCCATTTTGCAAAATCAGGAAGTTTGATTTCTTCTTTTAATTGCTTATACCCTGCTCTTGTTCTTTCATTAACCCAATCAAGCTTACGCAACTGAGCAATTCCGGCAGCAGCACATAGTTCAGGCATTCTATAATTTTCACCACAGAAGAGTTCACCCTCACGACGTTCGGTTGCATATCTATCCGGACGCCAGCAAGCTGCTGCATCATGATAGCTTTGTGCACGAGTGTAAAGCCATTCGTCATCGGTTATGATTATTCCACCTTCACCTGTTCCAATAACTTTATAGGCATCTAAGCTAACACATCCAACATCACCCCATGTTCCTAAATACTTACCTTTGTATTTTCCGCCAAATGCTTGTGCGGTATCTTCGATTACTTTTAGGCCGTGTTTCTTTGCAATTTCACAAATCTTATCCATTTCACATGCATGACCAACCATATGTACCGGCATAATTGCTTTGGTTTTTTTTGTTATACATTTTTCAATGGCATCAGGATCAATTGTCAAAGATTCATTGATTTCACAAATAACCGGAATTGCCCTTGCTACAACAATTGATGACACACTTGCAAAAAATGTATATCCAGGGACAATAACTTCATCTCCCGGACCAACTCCAGCGGCAACCAAAGATGCAATAAGAGCACTTGTCCCAGAATTAACAGTAAGGGCAAACTTAGAACCTGTCTTTTCTCTAATATCACTTTCAAATTTTTCACATTTGCTTTTTGGATTATAATAGCGGAAAAAGTTTCCTGCATCCGGTGTTTGTTCTGCAGAATCAAGAATGCCCTTGATTTTAGACTGCGCATCTGCATCAACATTAAAAACATCAATAATTTCCATCAGTTCATCTGTTGAATACTTGTAATATTCCGTGTTACCCATTTTCAATATCTCCTTGTTTAAAAATTAACTATTCAATTTTTATTTAATAATAAGCCAATCATAGTGATATTTACAAAAATGCAAATGGTTTATTTTGCAAATAAAATGTAAAATCTTGCAACAATTATTAACCGAAATTTCGCATCAACTACAAAATTTCAAATTAGCAATAATAATAATCTGGGGTATGCAAAAAAACTCTACACACCCCAGATTTATTAATATTTTATTTCATTGTTTTGTCTTATAAAAAAGACCTGCTTTATTGCAGGCCTTTTTGTTTTTATTCTTATTATCTACGTTTGCCAATTCTTCCTCTATTTGCCAAACGAGCCTGTTTTGCAATCTCTTTTTCTCGTTCTCGTTTTTTACGTTTCTTGCATTCACTTGCTTTTTCATAGAATGCAGTACGTCTAAGTTCTCGGTTGAGTCCTTCACGATCACAAATCTTTTTAAAACGCTTAAGTGCTTTGTCTATCGGTTCGTTAGGCCTTATTTCTAGCCTTATTCCCAAGTTTAATCACCTCCTCTAAATTAATATAATTAATAGTTATAATAATGAGTTAAGTAAGATACACTCT
>CAMZKK010000174.1 GCA_947311175.1 uncultured Planctomycetota bacterium
CCAACTGGCGACTGCCATCTAATACCATAACTCGCAAATCGGCATCAGCAATTATCTTGCCAGCCCTTTGCACCGCAACCGCATCAACTCCATTTGCATTATCTAAGATACCGGCAGTATCAATCAACTTTACTTGCAAAGAAGCAATCTCTGCATTGTGAGAAACACTGTCACGAGTAGTGCCTGCAACATCACTAACCATAGAGCAATCTCTTACCAAAATCTGATTAAAACAAGTGCTTTTACCGGAATTCGTTGCCCCAACCAATGCCACCTTGTGCTCTCGTAAGACAAATTTTGCATAGTCATAGCTACGAATTAAATTTTCTACAACCTCCTCATTACCCAAATAATTCAGTTTCTCCAAGTAGCCACCAACAGCAAAAGACTTACCAACAACTGAAGCCTGAAGCATTGTTTCTGTTTTCTCCATTGCCAAATTTCCTTCAGCAATAAATCTGTTTACTCTGCCGTCCTCCACCTCTTCATCCCACCATTTATCAGAATCAACCTCAACAAAACCGACTTGAAACAACATCTCCATTACAGCCATGGCACAGGTTGTTCCGCCGTGGCAATTTATTTCTGCATAATTATCAAACCACCCTATCAATACCTCGTCTATATCATCTTTACCGTTATTTAATAGACAATACTGAATGGTTTTTGGATTTCCGGCAGATAAATTTTTGCCTTTTTTAGAATACAAAAACTGCGATAAGATATTTCGGAAATTATTACCCCTACACCATAATTGAACAACGCCACCAAGCCCAAGCCGACATGCACGCAAAACCTGAAGAGAAGAATTCATCTTAACCCATTCTCCTCTTTGCAATAAAAGCCATACCTTTAAATACCAAATCACTGTCAAAATTGTATTGAAACCTAAATTTATGCTTAAAGCAATTATAGTCTCCACCGGTAATCAAAATGGGGATATTTGCCGAGATTTGTTTTGTCATTTCTGCCACAATATTATTTATCGCTCCAAGCACGCCAAAGAATGAACCGCTGGCAATGGCATCTTCAGTATTTTTCCCAATAACATAATTTCTTCCTTTTTGCGAAAGGGAAACAAAGGGAAGCTGACAGGCATTGTCTTGTAATGCCTTGTGCCACAAAAACCTACCGGGGAGAATTGCACCGCCTTGAAAAACACCACTGTTATCAACATAATCAATCGTAATTGCCGAACCAATATCTATCACAATCGACTCCCCTACCACAATAGACGATGCCTTCGCAGCTAAAAGGCGATCAAGCCCTACTCTCTCGGGAACATCAACACCAATATCAATTATCTTGTCTTTATCTTGATTCAGAATCACAACATTTTCAATACCATCATTTTTTAAAAGTAATTCCACCCTGTCGCTCACATTCGGCTTGACGGTTGAAATATAAACACAATCCGGTTTTTCATGCCCAATCAACCATAGTGAAATATTGTTTTCAAATTCATTGTCATAAAAGAATGTCTGGCGAAAAGAAAAGGTATCATTATTGTAATCAACAACCTTTACTGATGAATTTCCAAAATCAAAAAAAATCATTATTGCCTATCTCCCGAAAAGTATCTCCCCATAATCCATTGACAACTTGATGACGTATCGGCAAAAAGCATTTCTGCCATTTTTAATTTATCAGCAGGGAATGAAGACGTAATACCAAAGGTCAGCATCCCTGCTTCTTTTGCCGAAGCGATTCCAGTTGGAGAATCATCAATCGCAATACACATCTGTGGGTCAACCCCTAATTTTTTTGCCGCAAACAGATATGGCTCAGGATTTGGTTTGTGCATAGATACATCTTCATGGGTTGAACTTGCCGAAAAATATGTAGTTAGATTAGTAACTTCAAGCATTAGCTTCATATCTGCTCTTCCTGAACTGGTTGCAATCGCAATCGGGGCAATCTTTGCAAGATTATGCAACCATTCATTAATTCCAAAAAATGGTTTCAGCTTCCTTCTAACAAGCTGTCGAAATGATTTACGCTTACGCTCAAGATAAATTTCCATACCTCCATCGCAAGGATAATCGTTATCTATAAACAAGGCAAGGTCTTCATCAGGAATACCAATCCATTGTGTAAAAAAAACATTGTCATATTTAATCCCAACACTTTCAAGGCTTTCTTGCCAAGCTTCAGCATGCAATGGCTCGCTATCAAACAACACACCATCCATATCAAAAATAATTGCTGAATAATTTCGTTTTTCTTGACTCATTTTTGATTCCTAATTGAAATTAATCTTAAACCTAAATTCAACAGTTTGAATTTAGAATGAACAATCAATAATACATGAGGCTCTACGAGCGATTTTTTATGAGGTAAACGCCTGATTTTATTTACTCCTAAGCACAAGCACCCATGGAGTAAAGAAAAATATTGGCGATGTAAATTATTAAATTTGCCTTTAGCATCAGCTAAAGCACCTTCATTATTAACTGTTAATTTTTAATTGTTCATTAAATTCCTCATCAACTGTGGAATTTATGATTACATATTAATTCAAATCTAGGTAAATGCAATAAAATAAAGCCGAACAGAAATTCTGTCCGGCTCTAACTGCCGAGAAGGAAATTATGGGATGCTCGGCTTAACAATTAACAATTAACAATTAACAATTAAAAATTAAAAATGGTTGTGACGCTTTGCGTCTTTATTCTTTTGCAGGCATTGCAGATGCGGCAACTCTGTAGAGACGCAATATATTGCTTTTCTGTGCCGACACGAAATCGCGCGGAATAAGGATGCGGGACACGCAAAGGGATTTTGCATGTCCCACGTTTTATCACGTTTTATTATGCAATTGCTATTTCTTCGTCTTTTTCATCTTCTGTGGTATCTTTTTCCTTATTTGCAATATGGTCGAAAATGATTGCCTTTACCTTTGTGTCTAACTCAGCCATTATGTCTTCATTTTCCTTGATAAACTGACATGATTTTTCTCTTCCCTGCCCAAGTCTGGTTTCGCCATAACTAAACCATGCTCCGGCTTTTTCCGCAATGCCGTGGGTGACGGCAAGATCAAGCAGCTCTCCTGTATAGTTAATTCCCTGATTAAAAATAATATCAAAATTAACAACCTTAAATGGTGCTGCAACTTTATTTTTTACAACCTTTACCTTTACCTGATTGCCAATTATTTCATCTCCATTTTTTATCGAGCCAACCCTTCTAATATCCAGTCTAACAGAACTATAAAACTTAAGGGCATTACCTCCGGTAGTTGTTTCCGGCGAGCCAAACATAACGCCAATCTTCATCCTTATTTGATTGATAAAGAATACACAGGTATTGGTTTTCTTAACAATCCCTGTCAATTTACGCATCGCTTGACTCATAAGTCTTGCCTGAACCCCCATTGATGAATCACCCATTTCACCATCTAATTCGGATTTTGGAGTGAGAGCGGCAACAGAATCGATAACAATAATATCAACCGCATTACTCCTAACCAATAGCTCAACAATCTCTAAAGCCTCTTCTCCACAACTGGGCTGAGACACCAAAAGCTCTTCAAGATTAACCCCTAATTTTTTTGCATAAGCTGGATCAAGGGCATGCTCTGCATCAATAAATGCCGCTATTCCTCCGTCTTTTTGACAACTCGCAATTGCATGAAGAGCAAGAGTTGTTTTGCCGGAACTTTCCGGACCATAACATTCAACAATCCTCCCCTTCGGCACACCACCTACACCAAGAGCGGCATCTAAAGATAAACTTCCGGTAGAAATCACATCTACATCAGCAACTACTCCCGACCCAAGCTTCATAATACTTTCCTGGCCAAACCGTTTGCTTATTTCAGATAATGCTCTATCCAAAACCTTATTCTTACCTTCTGCATCTTCAATCTTTGTCACATTTGTCTTACTTGCTGTTCTTTTTGCCATCCCACTTTCCTTTCAAAATAAAAATACTCTATTAATAATTTCCTTAAATCTAATTACTTTATTACTCGATGAACCCCAACCACCTTACCACCAATCCGAAAAGATGTTGTTTCCAAATCAACAACTATTGGCTTGTATAATTCATTGGCTGGAACTAATTCAAACCTATTTCCTTTTTTATAAATACGCTTAACTGTTGCCTCCTCATTAATTATTGCCACCCCAATTTCACCATTTTCAACCTGCTGTTGTTCACGAATAATCACATAATCTCCATCCCAAATTCCGACATCTATCATGCTGTCACCTTGAACCTTTAATGCATAAAGTCTATCTGGCTGGCTAAATAAATTTTCCATAGTTACATAACCATCGAGATTTTCTGCAGCGGTAATCGGACATCCTGCAGCCACTCTCCCAACCAAGGGAATGCCCACAGGTGCATCTTCTGTTACCATAAACTCATCATTAAGCTCAAGCCCCCTTGCTCCTCCTTTGCGACTAAGACACCCCTTACGTTCTAAGGCATCAATGTGATTACGCACAGAATTTGTGGAGCTAAAACCAAACCTCTCAGCAATCTCACGCACCGATGGGGTATAATATTCATCCTTAATACAATGGATAATAAAATCTAAAACATCCTGTTGTTTATTAGTCAGCTCTTTCATTTATCCATACTCCTACTTATATTAAATAATGATAATTGTCGACTTATTATACTGCTCATTTGAGCACATGTAAACAAATAAACACTGCTCATTTGGGCAGTAGTCTGAAAAACATCCATAAGTCTATACTTTTCAAATAGTTATCATTGTAAAAAAAAACAAATAAAAAAGTTTTAATTATTTTTTCTACTGAACTCATATAGACAACCAGCATACCAGTTTGCAAAAATAACCATAACACCCATTAAAATAAACCACTTACAGCAAAACAATAAAACAATCATCATGCAATCATTGCTTAATTTTTAACCTTATATGTTTAATATATTAACAATATGTATTTTTTATTAACATAAAATATTTTTGCATTCCAATAATCTTTCTTTGAAAATTTTAGCCGCGAATACGCTAATTGTAATTTTCTTTACTGACAACTAACAATTAAAAATTAAAAGTTAAAAATTAAAAGTTAAAAATTAAAAGTTAAAAATTAAAAGTTAAAAATTAACAATGAAGGGAGCTCTACGAGCGATATTTGATGAAATGATTGCCGGTATTTTCATTTACTCCAAAGCACAGACACTCACCGAATAAAGAAAAATACAGTCGATAAAAACTATCAAAACCCCCTTTAGCGACAGCTAAAGCACCTTCATTTTTAATTTTTAATTTTTAATTGTTAATTGTTAATTGTTATTAACCCCCCATAACATA
>CAMZKK010000175.1 GCA_947311175.1 uncultured Planctomycetota bacterium
AGATAGCGTGGTTGAAACGTCTTGCCCCTGGAATTCCAGTGGGTTCTTTTCCTCTATCCCAAGTCCTAACTAAAGCAATATTTGCCGGTATATTTACGACTTTGAGCATTGCTACAAATAATGTCGCAGTATCTTTGCAATCACCGTATGTGGTGCGATATGTGCGTTCTGCTTGATGTGGAACATATCCTTTTCGTCCTAATTCAATACCAACATATCTAACCGTATCTATTACTTTATAATAGATTGCTTTGATTTTTTCATCTTTGGTTTTTAATCCTTTGGTTAGGTTTAAGACATCGTTGGTAATATCTTTAGGAAGAGAGAGTCTGTCTTTCGATAAATTCCAAAACCATTTGCCTACGTCATCCCACGAGGAAAAAGAGCTTGAGCGAATAACAGGTGCTAATTCTGTAAACGGTGGCATTCTCGGTTCCATTTCAAACCCAGGGATATCCTTTGCCGTAAATGTTGTCGTAATCATATTGTTCTCTTCGTTGGCTGTTTTTCTTGCACCAACTTTCTTTTCGCCAAAGGTTGCTATCTTTACTTTTAATTTTTTTGGTGTTATTAAGGTGTAGCTAAAATTCAATGTTGGATTATTGCCACCAATGAAGAATGTGTCTTCAAATTGATTTCCATAAACATTTTTACCAATGCTTGAGTTGAGATATTTTAATTCTACAATTGAGCCAATTTTTACTTGTGGAAAAGAAATTTTTAATCCATGGGATTTATCATAAATAGTTCCGCCACCACCACCGCCATTTGAAGATACCTTATCTATACTTTTTGCAGAGATGGTTGAGCCATCCGGCTGGTGAATTTTTGCAGCAAGAACCTTGATTGTCTCTGTTGTCGGGTCATAGGGGATTGTATATGTTTTTAATATTTTTGCTCCATTTTTTCGTATTGCCTTTCTGATAAAATGGACAAACATATCTTTTGTGCCATTATTGTTTGCTCTAACCACTCCTTGGTCAAGTAAGACTACAACATTATGTTTTGGGTAAATTGTGGCATTTATCTTGTTGTCCTTGTTTATCAACTTGTTGGTGTCAAAGATAAATTTATCGTAAAATGTTCTTTTTGTAGGTTTCAGTTCTTCGATATTTTTTCTTAAGATGGGGCTATCCGGATTTATTTGTAATGCCAACTCCCAATGTCTAATGCATTCTTTTGGCTGATTGTTTAGTAGTAGATATTTGCCAAGTGTTTTGTGGATGTTAGGGTTGTTTGGTAGATGCTTTAGTGCTTGCTTGAGGGCAGTGATTGCTTTGTTGGTTTTTCCTAAACTTAGGTAGAATGAGCTTGCGAGTAGATGGTTTTCTTCGCGATACGGATTCACCATTAAATTTTGTGAAATTATGAATTTGATTAACTTAAGGTTTTGTGTCTTTTCTTTTATGAGGATATCTACAAGCCTCTTGCCAATCTTTTCAGATGCGGTTTGTTTGTAACCTTTTTTTAGGATAGCTGTTATTCTTTTGTGCCCTAAGATGTTGTTGGCAGATTTTAAATAAAGTTGAGCCCTTGAGGGCGCAAGCTTAATTGCTTTGGCATAATTATTTAGTGCCTCCGGTATCCATTTTTTTTCTTTGGCAATGTCCCCGAGTAATTCGTATGCGTCAGCCGTAGGGTTGGTTTCTGTGATGCTTTTAATAAGCTTTTTTGCATCGCTATTAAATCCACCGTCAATAAGTTTCGATGCAAGGATTTCTTTTGCTGCAATTTCCTGTGGGTTTAGTGTTATCGCTTTGCGAAGTAAAGACTTAGCCTTGTTGTCATCTTGCTGGACAATGGCAGCAATCTCTAAGGCTAGTGGACAATTAGGAGAAAGCTTGATACTGTTTTCAAGTAATTTTCTGGTAGTTGAATTAAAGATATCGTCCATTTTTTTTTGCAAATATAAATATCCTAAAAAGGTTAAAGCCATTGGATTTGTTTTGTCTTGTTTTAGAAGCCTGAGTAGTCCTTTATTTTTTGATTTCGATGGCAAGAAATTCTCATTATCTTTTGTCAATATAATTGATATCCCGCACTTTTGGTCCCGTTCTCCACCAATCTTGATAGTCAGCTGGTGTTCTCCTTTTTTTAGTTTGATTGAAAACTGGTATTGAAGTGGACTGTATTGAAAATACTTTTCAATTTTCCAAACCTCTGTGCCGTCAATCCAAATCTTGCAGGCACCTGCTACTCCAATATTAAAGGTATAGAGTCCACCTCCCTCTGTGTTTATCTTTGATGTGGCATAAACGATATTTTCATCATTAGGGTATAGTAAAGACGATATATCTAGGTATCCGGTTTCGTTTAAGATATGTAACTTTCTCCATTTGATATCGCCGTGTCTGCCGTTATATTTTTTTTGAGTGTCGATTTTTGCAAGTGTTTTTTCCACCTCAAATGTTTTTGAAAAACCTGCTTTGTTGCGGTTGTTAAATGGTCCAATTATTGTCCACTCACGAATAAAGTTTATTTCAGAATAAACTTTTAGTGAGCTTCGCGGTAGCCCTGTTTTTTTTAATGCTTTTGCAATTGCTATCGTTACTGGCAAAAAGTTTTTGTTTTGAGGGGTGATAACTTTTTTCTTGTTTGTCAGCATTTTAATAAATGTCTTGCCGTCCGGGACGAATTCTATCAAGGACAATCCATCTTCAAGATAGATTTCAATCCAAGGCGATTCTCCCACATATTTTAATGCCGACAATATTTCTTTATATGCCTTACGGTATTTACCCCAACCACAATAGATTGTTTCTAAACCGAAATATGCCAAATGTTCTTGTCGATTGTTTTTTATAGCCTTTTTGAATGAGCTTTCAGCATCCTTGCTCTTCCCTGCAAAATAAAGATTCCATCCATTAATTGTTTCGGGAGATATTTTTTCAGATGTAATTAAGGTCGATGAAAGTAGATTGTTTGTTGCCGGCACTTTGTTTTCTGAAATTATGGCAAGCAATAATAAGCAATATAGAATGGAGATGATTTTTGATTTCATTTTGTTTCCTCGTAAAAAACTTCAAATTGATGCAACTATTGTATTAGAAGATTTACTTTCGGCAAGGATTAACCTAAATTCCTCACCAACTACGGGATTTAGGTTAAATAGTTTTTTCGTTGACAGTTGATAGCTTGGAAATAATTTTGAAGTATAGTTTAAAGTGTTGTGGCTTTTGCAGTTTATGATAAAATGCTATCCAAGAAGCTTCAAAACATTTTGTGATGCTGCATTTGCTTGAGCAAGCATTGCGGTGCCGGCTTGAACCAAGATTTGATTCTTGGTGAATTGGGCGGTTTCAAATGCCATGTCAGCGTCACGGATTGATGATTCGGTTGCTGTTATATTTTCAATTGCAACATTTAATGAATTTGCATTTGTTTGTAACATGTTTTTTTGAAATGAACCAAGTCTGGCACGCAAGGTTGATACTTCTGAAATTGATTTATCAATAACTTCAAGTGCCTTGACTGGGTCGGTAGCAAGGCTGGCATACCCTCCACCAAGGAGGTCGCTTAGGCTTAGAAGTTTGGTGTCAATGGTTCCGGTATTGTCAAAGTCGTCTATAAATTTTACTTTACCAAGATTAGATACTGCCATTGATTGAATGCTATATACAGTCCTTTCCTGGTCGCCTGCACCCTCACCTAGTTGAAATTGCATTCCTCCGGTAAAGTCAGTGAGCTTTTCGCCGGTATTATGGATTGCTTTTGTTGCATGGTTATTGACTCCACTGTCAAGCTGCCCAGCTCGGGCTGCGATTGCCCCTTGAGAGTAGCCGGTAACCGCGACTGTGGTTTTTCCTAATTCGCCTTTATTAAATACAAATTTAGCATTCATATCCTGAGTGGACACTTCAGACTCTAAGCCTTTGACCGAAAGCTCAAGTCCATTGACCGTCATCTTGGCATCTTGTCCATATTCAATATCGGTGGCACCGGTAAGGCCTGCATCAATAATATTTCCACTGCTGTCTGCGAAAAGTGCTCCTTCTTGGGCATCAACTTTAACAAACTGCTCCGCTCCATATTCCTCTGAATAAAGTCGAATGCCGAGGTTTGTGAATTTTAGCGTTCCGGTTTCTTCTGCGGCAGTAAACCCACTTCCCGCATTGTCAAAGCTCAGGCTTGCAAATATTCCTGAGGCATTTTCTTCAAAAATCTCTACTTGCTTGTCTCCTGCAACGGCGCTTAAGTCAACTGTGTTTGAGCTGGCAACCAAATCTTTTTCATTCATATTGGCATCTTTGTAAACCTTAACTGTTTTGGCATTGGCTGCGCCAGAAACCTTGAAATACAAACTGTTAGAGGAATCAATATTATCGCCAAGTCTCATTCCTGAGATAACCCCTCTTGCCGATGCCCAGCCTAAACCCAATAAAGCAAGATTATTCATTCCTGATACATCAACTCCGGTATCATTGAATTCAAGTGCGGCAGAATCATTACCTTCAAGGATCGTAATATCACCGGCAGTGTCTCCCGCCATTGCAATCCGTAATCCGGAAAGACCAGAATCGTTTGCTGCAGACATTGCAACCCCATTAGAGCCTTCTCCAACCTTAATTGTTCTTGCTTTGTCTTTATACATTGTATAGTTGCCACTACCATCCCACTCAAGATAGTTGCGACCATCACCATCGGTATTCTTTCCAATTACTGCCCCCGATATGGCAACTGCAATCACAGATGCCTTTGTGGTTTTGTTAAAGTTTTTATCAACGGTATAAGCATTTTGAGCACCAGAACTTCGCAGAGTGTTTGCTGTTGGCGTTTTTAATACCGTTAGATTTGCCCCCACAACATCATTGTCAAAGATTAAGGTCGCTCCCACTCCGGTTGAGCCAGAGAGATTATTTATTTGTTTGGCAATTTCTCCAAGGCTGGTGCCGTTGGCAAAGCTGAATGCCCTTGCTCCGTTGTTGCCAGTAAGGGTAAATCTTTGGTTGGCAGTAATGCTTGTGTTGTTTGTGCTGTCGATATCTGTTCCTGCGGTATTTGCATTGGCTTCAAAATACGCTCGTTTTGCCATTACGGTTTCGTCGGCAACGGTTTCGGCATTGGTGCTTGCACCGCTAAAGGTGAAGTTTATCGCAAAATCTTCTTTTTTGGAAATTTGATCAACTCGAGAAAGCCCAAGATCAAGCAGGTTGACATCTGTTGTTTTGTCAACAAGAGTAGTGCGAGTTGAGTTAAGTGCTTTTCCTCCGTTGAGCAAGAATTGGTCACTATATTTTGTGGTATTTGCAATTCTATCAATGGTTTGGATTGAGCTGTCAATCTCTGATTGGTCGGCAGCTACTTGTTCAGGCGAGGTAATGCCATTATTTGCGGCATGAAGGGCAAGTGAACGCATTGTTTTCAAAATGCTATTCATTTCATTTAAGGCACCTTCAGCAATACCAATGACATTTGATGCTTCCATAGTGTTGCGGACAGCTCGTTCTAAGCCTACAGTTTGAGCTCTTAATTGTTCGCTAATAACAAGATCTGCCGGACCGTCTGAGCCAACATTGATTCGATAGCCACTAGACAGTTTTTGCAAACTCTTGCTCATCGAGCCATTTGATGAGTTGAGGGTTCGTCGCGTATTAATAGCGGATATGTTATGGTTAATTACCATTGCCATTGTGTTTTCTTCCTTGAAAACTTGTATTTCAGCGACATCCGTGCCACCGTCACAAGGCTATAAGCCTAATGAATCTAAATTCCGCAGTTAAAACGGAATTTAATTAAAAATTATTCATTGTTATTAGCGGTTTGAGAATGAAATACTTTAATTGTATTTTACTATAAGTTATTTTGTTGTAGCTTGACACTTAAATTTTATAATGTATTTTATTATAAATCATTTTTTTTCACTATAGGATGGTATTATGGTAATAAGAAAAACAATTAGGGTTCTTGTCGTTGATGATTCTGCTTTGGTTAGAAATATTCTTTCACAGGGGCTTAATTCTGATTCAGGGATTGAGGTTGTTGGCACTGCTGCTGATCCTTATATTGCACGAGATAAGATTGTTGAGCTTAAGCCAGATGTTCTGACGCTTGATGTTGAAATGCCCAGAATGGATGGTGTGGAATTTTTACGAAAACTTATGCCCCAATATCCAATTCCGGTTGTGATGGTTAGCTCTCTTACCTTAAAAGGAAAATCAATAACTCTTGATGCCTTAGATGCCGGGGCAGTTGATTTTGTAACAAAACCAAAATCTAATCTCGCCGAAGGCTTAAACGATATGTTGTTTGAGCTTTGCACGAAGGTTAAGATTGCTTCTACCGCTCAGGTATCTCATTGGAAACATAAAAAAGCAGACTTAATGGCAAGCAAGGGCGTAGTCACACAAACTCGCAAGGCTTTAGCTGAATCTACCGACAAAGTAATCGCTATCGGTGCCTCAACAGGCGGGACAGAGGCAATCAAAGATGTTATTACCAGATTTCCAGCAACCATGCCGGGAGTGGTAATTGTTCAGCATATGCCAGCTGGTTTTACCCAGATGTTTTCGGAAAGAATGAATGGGTTGTGTCAAATGGAGGTCAAAGAGGCTGAAAATAATGATAGAATTATCCCAGGAAGAATCTTGATTGCTCCAGGTGGCTTGCGACAAATGAGAGTTGTTCGTAGTGGCGGTATTTATCAAGTTAAATTAACTGAAGAGGGGAAAGTTTGTGGACATTGTCCATCAGTTGAAGTGTTGATGAATTCAGTCGCTGAACAAGTTGGAGCAAATGCCGTTGGCGTAATGCTTACGGGAATGGGCAGGGACGGAGCTACCGGAATGAAGGCAATGCGTGACGCCGGTGCAAGAACAGTTGCCCAAGACGAAGCAAGTTGTGTCGTCTTTGGAATGCCAAACGAAGCATATAAATGTGGTGGGGCAGAAAAACTGTCTCCCCTCAATAGGATAGCAGATGATGTGATAGCCTATTTGGAAGGTTAAAACTGTCCGATTGCTTATTTAGATACAATTAATTTTTATATTATACTTAAAGGAGAATGAGATGAAATTTACAGGATTAATTATGTTTTTGTGTGTTATTTCTTGTTCGTTTTCGATTTACGCTGAAGATGGTCCTACTGCTGCGGAATATGGTGTAGTGCTAAATCTTTCAGGAAAACAGCGGATGTTGACCCAAAAGATGAGTAAAGAGGTATTGCTCGTTGCGTTGGGATGTGATGGAAAGTCAAATCTCGAAAATCTAAAAAAAACAGCAGACTTATTTGATAAGACATTGAGCGGTTTGCGCAATGGAGATAAAAGTCTTGGCTTACCTGCAACAAATCAAAAAAGAATAATCAGACAATTAGATAAAACTAAAGATATATGGATGCCCTTCCATGAAAAAATTAAAAAAATATTATCACAAGGTAAGGTAACAAAGGACGATGTCGCTGTTATTGCCGAGAAGAATCTTCCGCTTTTAAAAAATATGAATAAGTGTGTTAAGCTTTATGAGAAATAGTCAAAAAAGGCTGGACTTAAAGCAAGTCCCGGATTGGCGGTGACAATTAATCTTGCTGGCAAACAGAGGATGTTAACCCAAAAAATGAGCAAGGAGTTTTTACTTATTGCATATAAATACAATGTTGATGAAAATAAATTGAATTTGCGTGAAACGGCAGGCCTTTTTTCTAGAACACTAAAAGGTTTGCGAGATGGAGATGATGTCTTAGATCTTCCGGGGACCAAGCAAAAGCACATATTGAATCAATTAAAGGTTGTGTCCGATTTATGGGATGACTTTAAACCACAGGTTGAGTTTGCTATGAACAGTAAAAACAAAGAAATTCCTATGGATAAAATCAAAGCACTTGCCAAGAAAAACATACCTTTACTTGTCGAAATGAACAAGGCTGTCAAGTTGTATGAGAAAGAATCTGCAAAGTAGGGTAAGTTGCTATGACAATTAGAAATAAGCTTTTAGGCAATTCAATTCTTAGTACATTATTTTTGGCGATTATTCTCGTAGGGGCACTATTTGTTTTTGGTGGAATAGATAAAGATGCCAAGAAAATATGCGGCAATGCAAAAATAGTAAAAGAAAAAGCTAACGAGACCCACCGAACAATAAAATCAGTAAGCACTCAGGTATCATCTGTATTGGAAAAATGTCAACTTGTCGCTACTCAGGTAAATAATACAAACGATCAAGTAAAAATACTTAAAAGAAAAATCAAAGCTGTTTCTGAAAGCATTTCTCGAATTAGCGATATCACAGATAAGGCATTAGATGAAATCGACGACGATGCGACTGTTGTCGTTTTAGAAGGTGTTGCAGATGAATTAATGGATATTCAGGATACCGTAAAGCGTGAAGCGTTAATAAGTTTACAGTCGGCTGTTAAAGGTATGGATACCTCAAAGAAAGAATTAATGGCTCAAGTTAAAGCACTTTCTATGTCTAATGTAAAATTAGAAAAAGGAAAGAAGCTTAGTGGAGAGTCGGGTGATGCTGGTCGATTGATAGAAAAAGTTTCTAAGGGTTTTAACGATGATTTGAGATTTAATAGAAATGCCCTCATTGGTGTTATTGTGTTCGCAATTGCCTGTATTTTGATTTTAGGGATAACATTAACGCGTTCAATTCTTCGTCCATTGGGAGCAGAGCCAACAGATCTAATTGAAGTAGCAGAAGGCATTGCTAACGGCAACCTTAATGTCGCAATAAATAAAGTCTCAGCTGGAGATGATTTGTCGGTATGTGGTACTATGAGATTAATGCTAAAAAACTTGCAGCAAAAAGGTGAGTATATTCGTAAAATTTCTGCCGGTGATTTATCCGATAACATATTGCTTTCATCAGCTATTGATGAACTTGGCAAAGATTTGATTACGATGCAAGATAATCTCAATACTGTAGTTTCTGATTTATCGAAGTCGTCTAATGGAGTCAATGAATACTCCGCTAAAATTCTTGATATAAGTACAGTGTTGAGTCAGGGTGCAACAGAGCAAGTATCTACTTTATCTGAAATATCTACAAGTGTATTCCAAATAGCAAAGAAAACAGAAGATGATTCAAATAGTGCTAAGAATGTAAATATGTTAGCATCGGAAGCCGCTCAAGAATGTATTGATGGTAATGCAAATATGCAAAAGCTAATTAACGCTATGGATGAAATCAATTCTTCAAGTTCCGAGGTGTCGCGAATTGTAAAAATCATTGACGATATTGCCTTTCAGACAAATTTACTTGCACTAAATGCTGCGGTTGAGGCAGCGCGTGCAGGGCGACATGGGAAGGGGTTCGCAGTTGTTGCGGAGGAAGTTAGGAGCTTAGCTGGGCGTAGTGCTAAGTCAGCAAAAGAAACTTCTGAGCTTATAGCTGTATCAACTTCAAAGATAAATACGGGGGCAGAGCTATCTGGCTTCACTGCAGAATCATTGAAGAAAATTGAAAAAACAGTAAATAAAATTGATGAATTAATGACTGAAATGGAAAAATCTACTAAGGAGCAGGCCAAGGGGATTTCTGAAGTTAATGTTGGCTTAGAACATCTCAATGATATTACCAAACAAAATACCTTGGTCGCAGAACAGGCCTCAGCAGATTCAGAAAGTATGCACAATGAAGCAACAATGCTTCAAGAAATAGTAAGTCAATTTAAGCTCAAAAATGAAATCTCTGATATTGATAGTGTTGTTTCAGAGGATAAAAAAACCTCTCAAGAGCTAGTATCTAAAATAGATTCAAGTTCTGAGATAAAAACAAAGATACTTTAATAGAACAAATTGAAATGCAAAAAGACGACAGATAAAAGATTTTTTAAATTAAAATAGAAGGAAATAATAGCATGAGCATTAAGGTTTTGGTGAGTGATAAATTGGCACAAGAGGGTGTTGATATTTTAGAAAATACTGAAGGCGTTGAGGTGACAGTGCAGGTTGGGATGAGTGTTGATGAACTTAAATGTGAATTGCCAAAGTATGATGCGATAATTATTCGTTCTGCTACTAAGCTTACTGCTGAGGTGTTGGCTGTTGCTCCGAATCTCAAAGCAATTTGTCGCGCTGGAGTTGGCGTTGATAATGTTGACAAAGATGCAGCAACTAAAAACGGAACAATTGTGATGAATACCCCGGGAGGTAATACCGTGTCAACTGCGGAGCTTGCAATAACTCTGCTTCTTAGTTTGTGTCGCTATATTGCTCCTGCCTGTGCAAAACTCAAAGGGGGAGAATGGGATAAGAAAAGTTTCACAGGCACCGAAGTTAATAATAAAACTATTGGGATTATTGGCTTGGGTAGGATTGGGCTTGCGGTAGCAAAAAGATGTCAAGGTTTAGGGATGAAGGTTGTTGGGTATGCACCGTTTTTTTCTGAAAAAAAAGCGACAGAATTTAATATTGAGCTTTGCAAACAGATTTCTGATTTAGTCAAACTATCTGATTTTATTACTGTCCATACCCCACTTACTGATGAAACTAGAGGGATTATTGGCAAGGAAGAATTTGCCTTAATGAAGGATGGAGTTCGGGTAATAAATGGTGCTCGTGGCGGAATAATTGATGAAGATGCCTTGCTTGATGCATTAGAAAATGGCAAGTGTGCCGGTGCAGCATTAGATGTATATACCACTGAACCACCGGTAGATAGACGGTTAGTTGAACATCCGGCAGTTCTTTGCACTCCTCATTTAGGAGCAAGCACAAATGAAGCACAAATTGGCGTGGCTGTTGATGCTGCTAACCAAATTATTGATGCCTTGCTGAACAATGATGTTCGGTGTAGGGTTAATTAGCAATTAACAATTAGCAATTAACAATGAACAATGAACAATGAAGGGAGCTCTACGAGCGATTTTGATAAAAAAATCTTCATCCTAAATTCCGCAGTTGGTGCGAAATTTAGGTTTATTCTATTTTAATTCAAACATGGAATTCTTATGGTTTCTGGACATATTCTTTATCCGATTGTTTTGTCTTTTTTTGGATTGTGCTTCGGCAGTTTTCTTAATGTTGTCATTTATCGCCTGCCAAATGGAATTAGTGTCATTTTTCCATCAAGCAAATGCCCTGGGTGTGGACGCAGTTTAGGATTGATTGAAAATATTCCGGTATTATCGTGGGTTATTCAATTAGGCAAGTGTCGTGGTTGTAGTGCTCCTATCCACTGGAGATATCCGGCGGTCGAACTATTTACCGCAATTATGTGGGCATTAACCGGATATTTTTTTTGCTCGATTGAGGGTAGTGAAAATGTCAGGATTGCAGGAATACTGCTAAACCTGTGGTTCGTTACCATGTTGATTGCAATCTCATTTATTGATATTGATTTATCCATCATCCCCGATGAACTTAATTATTCAGGAATAATTATATCGTTATTTGCCAGCTCAATGTTGGTTTCTCTTCACCCTGAAGCAACAATTTGGTTTCCGGCAGCATCACACTATCTCAGCGGTTTATTGGCAGGGATTGTGGGGATGGCAGTTGGTGCAGGCTGTATGTACTTAGTATCTTTCGTCGGCACGATTGCCTTTCAAGCAAAGATAAAAGAGGTTCAAAAAAATGAAGATGATGAAGTTGATTCAGCCATTGGTTTTGGAGATGTAAAGTTGATGGCATTTCTTGGTGCTTTTTTGGGGTGGAAAGAAGTCCTTTTGGCATTCTTTTTTTCTACATTTTTCGGTTCAGTTATTGGAATAATTCAAAAGCTACGAACAGGTGAAAGTAAAC
>CAMZKK010000176.1 GCA_947311175.1 uncultured Planctomycetota bacterium
ATAATTGCTCATCACCCTTACTTGATTGATAGAATAGGAAACCGAGATGAGTAATATGTATAAATATGAAAAAAAATTATTTTCAATCCTAATGCCGGTATATAATGAATATTCATTTATCAGAAAATGTGTTGGTGATGTAATAAAGGCAAAACTCCCGGATGGTATTAGTAGAGAATTGATTATTGTTGATGACGGCTCTACTGACGGGACTCGTGAAATCTTAAAAGAGCTTGATGAGCAATATTCTGAAATCAAGTTGATTTTCCATGAGAAAAATCAAGGTAAAGGGGCAGCTGTTCGGACAGCAATTGCGGAAATGAATGGTGAGTATGCAATCTTCCAAGATGCAGATTTGGAATATGACCCTAATGAATATACTAAAATAATAACCCCGATAATTGATGGTTATGCCGATGTTGTGTATGGTTCAAGATTTGCTACCTCCGAGCAGAGAAGGGTATTTTTCTACAAACATGCCCTTGGCAATATGTTTCTCACCCATCTTTCAAATTTATTTACCGATTTATTTCTTAGCGATATGGAAACATGCTATAAGGCATTTCGGGCGTCAGTTCTTAAAACAATTCCAATTAGAAGTAATGATTTTGGGATTGAGCCTGAAATCACGGCAAAGGTTGCAAAGCGTGATTGTATCGTTTATGAAGTTCCGATTAGCTATCGCGGTCGTTCATACGCCGAAGGAAAAAAAATTACTTGGAAAGATGGTTTTATTGCCCTTAAAACCATTATTAAATATTGGCTGATTGATGATTGTTATGATGAGAGATATGGACATAATGTTTTACATGAAATGAAACATGCAAATAGATATAATAAATGGATAGCAAAGCTTTCCCATAAATATATCGGGAAACATCTTCTTGAACTTGGTAGTGGTATTGGCAATATGTCTATTCGGTTGACCGGACAACATCGATTAACCGTTAGTGACTATGAGCCTGCATATATCGATATGCTTAGTAGTATGTTTGAGCATAGGGAGGATGTTGAGATTGCCAAGGTTGATATTACCAAAGATGAAGATTTTGAGGCAATAAAAGACAAAAAAATTGATACAGTTATTGCCTATAATGTCCTTGAACATATTGACGATGACGGTGCGGTTTTGGATAGGATTTATAAACTTCTTCCCAAAAATGGAACTTTGATAATTATTGTTCCTCAATACCAATCCCTCTTTTCCAGCTTTGATGAAGAGCTTGAGCATAAGCGTAGGTATGATAAATTGAGCTTACGATCTTTATTGATAAATAATGGCTTTGATTGTGAAAAAACCAAAGATGTCAACTGGCTTGGAATTTTCGGATGGTATCTAAATGGAATCATCTTGAAGAGAAAGCGCTTCAGTAAGATTCAACTAAAAATGTTTGATTTAATGGTTCCAATCTTAAAGCTTACTCATGGCTTATCGCTTCCGGGGCTTTCAATAATGGCTATTGCTAAAAAGCAATAATTATTGTAGGGATTTCTTATGAGTGAACAAACACCAAAAAAAAAAATAGAAGAGCTTAGGGATTTGCTTCATTATCATAATGAACTTTATTATGATAATGGTCGAAATGAAATAAGTGATTTTGAATATGACAAACTCAAAGCTGAATTAGCAGGCTTAGAGGAGCGGTATCCTGAATTCAAAAAAGATGATAGCCCAACGCAAATTGTAGGTAGCGGTAAAAGTGGTGGTTCGGCTCACCATATAATTCCAATGATGAGTATGGATAATACTTATGATGAAAAGGAACTGGCTTTATTTGACAGTAGGGTTCGAAAAGGGCTTGACGGCGAAGATGTTGAATATGTTGTTGAATTAAAGATTGATGGGCTTGCGGTATCGTTGATATATGAAAATGGAAAACTTACCAGAGGGGCAACTCGGGGAAATGGGGTGTTTGGTGATGATGTTACTGCCAATGTAAAAATGATTGAGGATGTGCCGTTATCGCTAAGAAAAAAAGATTTGTTTTCCGTTATCCCTCAGCACTTAGACCTTCGTGGTGAAGTATATTTGAAAAAAAGTAATTTCACGGAGATAAACAAAGAGCGTGAAAGATTGGATTTATCATTATTTGCAAATCCACGAAATGCGGCAGCAGGTTCATTAAAATTAAAAGATTCGGAAATGGTTAAAAATAGAAAATTATCACTATGGCTGTATTCTGTTGCTTCTGCCGATGGATTGGGAGTTGATAGACATAGTGAGGTTTTGCAATTGCTGAGTGATTTTGGGTGTCCGGTCAATCCTAATTATCGGGTATGCAAAAATGTAGCGGAGATTTTAGCATTCCGTGACGAATGGGAAGAGAAGAGAAATGAACTCGATTATGAGATAGATGGCTTGGTAATAAAGGTCAATAATCTTTCCCAACACGATAAATTGGGACAAACGGCAAAAAGCCCGAGATGGGCAATATCGTATAAATATGAGGCAGAAAAGGCAGAAACAAAAATCAATAATATAAGAATTCAAGTTGGTAAGACCGGCACCCTTACTCCGGTGGCTGAGCTGGAACCTGTTTTTTTATCAGGAAGCACGGTGAGTAATGCCAATTTGCATAATGATGAGGAAATTTCACGAAAAGATATTAGGATTGGTGATTTTGTAATTATTGAAAAAGCAGGGGAGATTATTCCACAGGTTATAAATGTTTTGCCTGAGAAAAGAGCTGGTAATGAGATTGTATTTAAGATGCCTAAATTTTGTCCGGTCTGTGATACTCCGGTAAAAAAAGTGACAGACGGGGTTTATATAAAATGTTTAAATATATCTTGTCCTGCACAAATAAAGGCACGGTTGATTTATTTTGCCAGTAAACCTGCGATGGATATTGATGGTTTGGGACCGGCAGTTATCGAGCAGTTCTTTGCGAAAAATCTTATAAATGATGCTGCCGATATCTATGCCTTGACCATTCCGCAAATTGAATCATTAGAAAGAATGGCTCTTAAGTCTGCACAAAACCTTATCAATTCCATTGAGAAAAGTAAAGAAAGAGGACTTGAAAGATTGCTTGCGGCAATAAGTATCCCATTAGTTGGGACAGGGGCAGCACGGATTATTGCAAGGAATTTTGGTAATTTGGAAAGACTGCAAAATGCACAGTTAGAGAAGTTGGAAAAAATTCCGGAGATTGGACCTAAGGTTGCCGAGCAGGTAGTTGATTTTTTTGCCAATGAGAAAAATTGTGCGTTATTGAACAGGCTTAAAGAATTTGGAGTTAGTGTTGAGGCAAAAAGCATTGTTGATGATAGTCATCAAATTTCAGGGAAAATATTTGTCCTTACCGGCACATTGCCAACACTCAAACGCAATGATGCCAAAAAAATGATTGAAGAACGAGGTGGAAAAGTGTCTGGTTCGGTTAGTAAGAAGACTGACTTTCTTCTCGCTGGTGATGCTGCCGGAAGTAAATTAACAAAGGCAGAGGAGCTTGGAATAAAGATTATAAATGAGGAAGAATTTAAAAATCTAATCAATTAGGTAGGCAATGAATAAACTAAAAAGATATATTTGTAATCCAATCTTTCATGCCATTATTGTTGGGATTATTGGGATATTTGCAGCCTTGTGTTTTCCACATAATGCACCTGACACATCTCGTTATCTTGCTGAGGCAAGTAATCTCTTTAAACACGGAATCTATTCCCTTGACGGCAAAACTCCATCGGCAAGAGATGTGCCGGGCTTACCCATGATTTTTTATTTTGCAATGTTGTGTAAGCTTAACCCCTTGATTTTTGCCCGTATTCTAAATGGTATTTGCCTTGGACTCATTGCGTTATTTTCAGCAAAGATTTTTACTCTTTTGCTTGATAATGGTAAGAATAAAGACAATCTACCTTTTTCAATTATCTTGATTTATGTTTGTGGATTGTATCCGACTCTACTTGGTAGCACTCTTTTTGTTTTGACTGAATTGTTTTTTACTTTGTTTTTTATCTTGAGTAATTATCTGTTGTTTAAAGCCATCAAAGAAGACGGAAACAACTATGGCTTA
>CAMZKK010000177.1 GCA_947311175.1 uncultured Planctomycetota bacterium
ATAGATTGACTTTGTTTAGAAGTTGTGTATGTTTATGATTGTTGTAAGTTGTTGTTATTTGGTTAGATATATGTTTTGTTGATTTTTATTGAGAGGCTGGGTAAAGACAACCTCAAATGGAATCACAACCACAACTTGGCGGGGGGGGCGAGTAAAATTAGGCCACGGCGGGCTTGCAATTCTGGTTCAATAGTGACTAAAGAATAGCACTAATTTTAGTGCTGTTAAATTTAAATGTAATCTTTGAGGCACTCGAAATAAATTTTGTTGATCAATTTATTTTAACTCTCCGGATAACCCAGGCAAAGATGCGGGGGAAAAATCTTTTTAGGTATATTCCACCACATTCTATTCCACCGATGTATGCTTCATTTTTTTTCTTATAAATAGCGGCGATGGCTCTTTTGGCAAACTCTTCGGTTGAGATACCGTTTGCTTGCCCTTCATCTAATTTATTATGAGGCTTGCCGTCTTTGTCTAAGGCGTTAAGTGATATATTTGTTTTTATGTATCCGGGGCAGAGCATGGTAATATTAATATTGTGCTTGTAAATTTCCGCTCGCAAGGAATCAAAAAAACCATGTAGTCCGTGTTTTGATGCAGAATAAGCTGTGCGGGTAGGAGCTCCAAATTTACCTAAGACACTGCTTATGGTTACAATTTGTCCTGATTCTTGGGCAATCATATTTGGCAAAACCGCTTTGGTTAAGGCGATTGTTCCGAGGAGGTTGGTGTTGATTATTCTTTTATCAATCTCAACTCCTGTATCGACAGCCATCCCTCGTTGACTAATTCCTGCGTTGTTTATCAGAATGTCAATCTTGCCAAAACATGAAATAGCTCTTTTGGTGACATCCTCCGCTTTGTTTATTTCTTCTAAGTCAATCGGTAATACTTTTATCGATTCTGAGGGCAGGCATTCGTTTTTGACTTTATTTAGATTGTCAATGTTTCTTGCAGAAATAATGACTTTAGCCCCAACCTTACAAAAGGCTGAGGCTAAAGACTTACCAATTCCTGATGATGCTCCGGTTATCCATACGACCTTGTCTTTGAAAAAATAAGCACCATATTGTGATTTCATAAATTAAAGCTTTGCAAGTAAACCATTAATCCTTTTGGCAAATGCTGATGGGTTTTTTATTTGACTTCCTTCAGCTACTAATGCTTGATCATAAAGAAGTAGGGCGTAATCTTCAATACCATCCTTGTTATTTTCAAATATTTTCTGAATTGCTCTTATTGAGTCATGGTCTGGGTTAATCTCTAATGTTCGTTTGGTTTCGAAGGGCATTCCTTGTTTACCGACCGACTTCATTATTCGTTCCATATTCGCACTCATTCCATTGTCATCACTGACGAGCACTGCTGCACTGTCTTTTAGGCGAGTTGTAATTCTTACATCTTTTATGTCGTCACCAATGACCTCTTTAATCTTTGCAAGTAAGTCTTTGAGTTCTGTTTTTTTCTCTTCTGCTTTTTCTTTTTCTTCCTTTGTTTGTTCCATTTCACCTTTATCAATAGATTTAAATTTCTTTTCTTTATATTCAGGAACACTTTGTAATGCCCATTCATCAATTGGGTCTGTCATTAATAGAACTACGCATCCTTTGTCTTTAAATACTTCTAAATAAGGTGATGAGTCAAGGACTTCTCGGTTGTCGCCAACGAGAAAATAGATGTATTCTTGGTCTTCCGGCATTCTTTCCAAATAATCTGCAAGACCGGTAAGCTCACCTGGCTTGGTATTGGTTGATTCAAATAATATCAATTCTGATACTTTGTCTCGGTTTGTAAAATCAGTTGCCAACCCTTCTTTGAGATTATGATTAAACTCTTCATAAAACTTAAGAAATTTTTCGTTTTCCTTGTCCTTCATCTTAATCAAAGTGCTGAGTACTTTTTTGACAAGATTACTTTGAATCTTATTTAAAATTGCATTCTCTTGGAGCATTTCTCTTGAAACATTTAATGGTAAATCTGAACTGTCAACCACTCCTTTAATGAAACGCATATAGGTTGGTAGTAATTTATCGCAATCATCCATTATTTGCACTCGATTTACATATAGGTTTAATGAACTCTTCGGTTCTGGTGTGCCGCCAAACATATCAAGTGGTTTCTTTTCAGGGATAAAGAGCAGGGCAGTAAATTCTAAGGTTCCTTCTGCTTTATAATGAATTATTTCTCCCGGTTCTCCGAAGTCGTGAGAGATGTGTTTGTAATATTCTGAATACTGTTCTTTGGTTACCTCGCTCTTTGAGCGTAGCCAGATTGCTTTTTGTGAATTTAAGGTTTCTTCTTTGATTACTGTTTTCTTGTCATCTTCTTCGCCTTCTTCTCGTTCAACATCCATTACTACAGGGTGTTCAATATAATCGGAATATTTTTTGATGGCATTTCTAATAACCCATTCGTCAAGGAAGTTTTTGTGCTCCTCTTTTATGTGGAGGGTAATTTCGGTGCCACGAGTTTGCTTGTCGCTATCTTCAAGGGTGTAGCTTCCTTTGCCTTCACTTTCCCACCTTACCGCTTTTTCATTTTCACCAGCCATTTTGGTATTGACCGTAACTTTGTCTGCAACCATAAAGCAAGAATAAAAACCAACTCCAAATTGCCCGATAAGATCTGGTTGATTGGTGTCTTCTTTGTTTTTTAATTGCTCCAAAAATGCCTTTGTCCCTGAACGAGCAATTGTTCCAATATTTTCAATGACGGCATCTTTATTCATTCCAATGCCATTATCACTGATGGTAAGAGTATTGTTTTCTTTATCCGCAGTTATTTTGATTTTCCAATCAGAATCATCCTTAACCAATGATTCATTTGTTAGTCCTTCGAATCGCACCTTATCAATTGCATCACATGCGTTACTTACAAGCTCTCTGATAAATATTTCCGGGTGAGAGTATAAAGAATGGATAATAATATCCATAAGTTGTTTTTGTTCGGTTTTAAACTCCATTGTCTCGGTTGTCATGTTTGTCTCCTTGTTTAATTGAAAATTATTAATATTGTAAAATTACTTATTTTGACATTGTGAGAGTATAATAATTTCATTATGCTTGTCAACAAATTGATGGTGTTTTACATAAGTAATAAAAGGTGAAAAAATGGTTGAAAGTAAGGATTTAGATACTGCCTTTGAGGTTCTCAGTGATGAGTCAAGACTTGAGGGTGAAGCAGAATGTGTGTATCAACCAAAATCTAACGATGAACTAAAAAATACTATACTTGTCTGTAAAGGAACAAATACCAAGATAACGGTTTCTGCCGGACTTACCGGAATTGCCGGGGCAGCAGTGCCTGCGGGTGGGGCAGTAATTAATGTTAAAAAGATGAATTCAATTTCTGGCGTTTACAAGAATAAAGAAGGTGAATTTTGCGTCAGATGTGAGGCTGGGGTCGTTCTAATGGATTTGATAGATAGCCTTAAAAATAATAATTTTTCTAATTTAGATTCGTGGTGCGAAGATGATAAGGATGTTCTTGTCGAATTGAAAAAATGCGGCAGTTATATTTTTCCGGTTGATCCAACAGAGAAGAGTGCTTGCATCGGTGGAATGGTTGCGTGTAATGCGAGTGGAGCAAGGTCTTTTTATTATGGAGCTACGCGAAAATATGTAGATTACCTAAAAGGTTTTTTGATAGATGGTAGGGAATTTTTTGTTGTTCGTGGTGAAAATTTTATATCTGATAGAAATTTTAAATTGCAACTTATGGATGGTTCAACCATATCTGGAGACATTCCATCGTATCGAATGCCTGCGGTAAAAAATGCTGCCGGATATTTTGCAGAAGGAGGTATGGATTTAATTGATATTTTGATTGGCAATGAGGGAACGCTTGTCATTTTGTCGGAAATCGGTTTACGATTGGTTCGCTCACCGGAGCAAATTGTCGGAGTTATTTGTTTTGCCAAATCGGAAAAAGATGCTCTTGCTTTGGTTCATTATTTGCGAGATAGTAATGAAATAAGAAAACCTTTGGCCCTTGAATATTTTGATTACAAGTCATTAAATATGTTGCGTAAAAGACGAAATGAAATTGATGGCACGGATGATATTCCTGAACTTCTTCCTCACTTCCATACCGCAATTTATGTTGAGCTTGCCGGTAGAGGAGAGGATGTTGATGAGGAATTAATGCTGCTTGCGGAAAAATTAGAAAAACTTAATATTGGGGAAGATGCCACTTGGATAGCGACAGAACCTCATGAACACGAACGATTAAAAACATTTCGACATGCCGTTGCAGAGACAGTAAATAGTTATATCGGAATGATTAAAAAAGATAATCCAGCGATTACCAAACTTGGTACAGATATGGCTGTACCTGATGAATACCTTGATGAGATTATGGCATTCTATAGGAAAAAACTTGATACGA
>CAMZKK010000178.1 GCA_947311175.1 uncultured Planctomycetota bacterium
CAAGAAGATATTAAACCTATTCCACAGCCAACTACGATAGAGCATAAACCTAAATTAGACAATTAGGGTAAAATTTAGAATTATTACAAAATAATAACTTATCCGTCTGAAAACCCTTGACTTTAAATGCCTTAAACCGGAAACTTTCAACACTAATGGAATTAAAAACATTTTAATAATTCATCAAAAGAATACTCATTCACGAGGATATTAATGGCAAAAGATAAAATATTTTTTTCTTGTTCAGAGTGTGGATATAACACTGGAAATTGGGTTGGAAAATGTCCTGGTTGTGGTGCTTGGGACACCTTGGTTGAAGAACTTGTCAAAAAAGAACAGAAACAAGCAAGCAAGTCTCTCCTTGGTGATGGCAAGGCAGTCTTGCTATCAAAAATAACCGGTGATGATGCAATTCGAATCTCTTGCGGTGATTCAGAATTGGATAGAATTCTCGGAGGAGGATTGGTTGCCGGTAGTGCGGTATTAATTGGGGGTGATCCCGGAATTGGCAAAAGTACGTTGCTTTTACAGTCTGCTAATAAAATTGCGGAATCACGAGATAAACCGGTTTTATATGTAACTGCCGAAGAGTCAGCTCGACAGATTAAACTACGTGCCGAACGCCTTGGCGACATCAGTAATAATATTTTAATATTGGCAGAAAATAGTGTTGCTAACATTTTAAAAATATGTCATAGCACAGAATTATCATTAATAATAATTGATTCAATTCAAATGGTTTATTGGGAAGAGATAAAGAGTGCACCCGGAAGTGTGGCTCAAGTAAGAGAAAGTGCTGCCGGTTTAGTTGCAATGTCAAAGAGATTAAACGTCCCGCTATTTATTGTCGGCCATGTAACCAAAGATGGGGCTATTGCAGGACCTAAGGTACTTGAGCATATGGTAGATGCAGTGCTTTATTTTGAAGGAGATCAGCATCACAGTGCAAGGATTTTGCGAGCGGTAAAAAATCGTTTCGGGGCAGTTGGTGAAATAGGAATTTATGAAATGGCAAGTGATGGACTATTGCCAATCAATGACCCGAGTAGGTTGTTTCTTAGCAGTTCTGATTATAAAACCGAAGGAACGGCAATTACGGCAAGCATTGAAGGGACCCGTCCCTTTCTGGTTGAAGTTCAAGCATTGGTAACCACCGGTTATGCAGGAAGTGCAAAGAGACGAATTAGTGGTGCGGACAACAATCGAGTGTCAATGCTGATTGCGGTTCTTGAAAAACGCTGTGAAATTTCTATGTATGACCAAGATGTATTTGTTAATGTTGTCGGTGGTGTGCAGCTTGATGAGCCCTCTGCCGATCTTTCACTCATAATGGCAATTGCCGGTAGCATCAAAAATTGTTCATTATCACAACGAACAATTTGCCTCGGGGAGGTTGGTTTAGGTGGTGAAATTCGACCAGTGAGTTATATTGAACAACGATTAAAGGAAGCAGAACGCCTTGGCTTTGACCGAGCCATAATTCCAATTGAAAATGCAAAAAAATTAAAAAAGATTAAGATGGAAGTAACTCCGGTAAAAGAAGTAGAAGATGCCTTGCAGAATTTAGAAAGAAAACTATAAATTAGTAAATTATTTATTGGTATTGATTAGGTTTAAAAATGACTATACGATTATTGTTAAGAATACTATTTGTTATCTTTGCTACCGGATTTACCCTACAAGCATGTAATCTTGCTTATGATTGGGAGGATAATGCAACTATTCCACTTATCTATACAGCCATTACTATGGTCTGTGCCATCGCATTGGTATTTTTCGAATCGAGGTTTCAGCGAAGTATCGTCAGGGAAATTGTTGCTATTGCCTTTGGATTAGCCGCAGGAATTGTGGTTTCATTATTTACTATTGGAATAATAATAATTTTCGTTTTGCCCTCAGAGGGAGATCTTACCTCTGCATTTGAACGTATCCAGATTTGGATACCATTGATTATGACAGCAATATGTTATATCAGCGTTACTATTGTTTTACAAACCAGAGGAGACTTTAGGTTTTTAGTTCCGTATATAGATTTTTCAGACCGTGGACAAGAAGAGGGAGGAGTAATCCTTGATACCTCAGTAGTAATTGATGGGAGAATTGTTGATATTTCTCTCACCAATATCATCGGCGGAGTTTTGATAATACCAGATTTTGTATTAAGAGAGCTACAATCCCTTGCCGATAGTGCCGATAAAATGAAACGAAAAAGAGGCAGGCGTGGACTTGATGTTGTTAGTAATTTACAAAAATCCGAAGGCATAAGAGTGCAAATTAGAGAAACAGACGTTGATGAAAAATGTGACGTTGATATGGAGCTGGTTGTTCTCGCGAGAAAGATTAATGGAAAAATTGCCACCAATGATTTTAATCTTAACAAAGTTGCTCGCATAGATGGAATCAAAGTAATTAACATCAATGACCTTGCAAATGCAATGAAGCCGGTTGTTCTACCGGGAGAAAAGATTTATATCAAAATCTTAAGAGAAGGCGATGAAAATAAACAAGGAGTGGGCTATCTCGATGATGGCACAATGCTAGTTGTTGAAGGTGGTAAAGATTATGTTGGAGACACAATAGAGGTTACAATAACAGGCTCCATTCAAACCAGTGCCGGCAAACTTATCTTTGCAAAATTTGAAAATCTTGCTCCAAGTAAGTCTGTTAAGCAAAATGTATAAAGTCTCATTTATTATTCCTGCTGCCGGTAGCGGTAGCAGAATGAACAGTTGTATTCCAAAGCCATTTCTTCAATTAGCAGGAAAGCCTGTTATTTTTCATACCTTGGAAAACTTAACAAAATATAAAAATATTGTAGAGATTGTAGTGCTTCTATCAGCAGACAAAAAAAATGAACTTGAAGCAGAATTTGGGGATGGTTTGCGAAAACGAGGGGTAAGCAAAATTATCACCGGTGGTTTATCCCGCCAAATGTCTGTTGAAAATGGACTGGCTGCTTGTAGTACAGAATCAGATTTAATTGCTGTTCACGATGCAGTTCGCCCATTTGTTAATATTGGGTTATTACAAACATTATTTGCAACCGCAATGACTCAAGGCGGAGCATTGCCAATATTGCCAATTACCGATACCATAAAAGAAGTACAAAATAATGTAGTAATTAAAAACATTCCTCGTGAGCCACTTGTTACTGTTCAAACACCTCAAGTATTTAGGAGAAACCTTTTCCAAAAGGCATACAAAGATGCACACTCACTTGGTGAGGAAGTAACCGATGACGCATCCTTGATTGAAAAGGCGGGAGGGCAAGTAATGGGAGTTGTGGGCTCTAAATTTAATATTAAGTTGACAACCCCTGAAGATTTATTATTAGCTGAGGCATTTATTAAAACAAGAATTATTGAAGGACTTAACGATTGAAAACAGATTTAAAAGAAATCAAAGCAAAATTTGAAGATAGTGAAGTTTGTATTATTACTGCCCACGACAGACCGGATCCAGATGCGATGGGATCGGTTATGGGAATATACAATGTATTAAAAAATATGGGAAAGACGGTCTATGTTGTCGGCTGTCAACCACTTCCTGACAGTTATCTTTTTATGATGACTGATGCTGAAATTTCTTTATTGGATAAATCTATGGTAAGCGACAAGTCTGCAATGATTGTCCTCGATTGTGGCAATAGTGATCGAGCAGAATTAGTTGATAAATGGAAAAATTACGGTGGCTTTATTATTAATATTGATCACCACAAATCGAATACCATGTTTGGTGAGATGAATTATGTAGATTCCGATGCAAGCAGCACTTCGGAAATAATTGTATTTCTTTGCAGAAAATACAATTGGAATATTCCGCAAGTTGCCGCTAATTCTCTTTATGCAGGATTGTTATCCGATACCGGAAAATTTACCTTTGAAAATACTTCACAATCTTCGCTTGAAGCAGGGGCATTTCTTGTTAAGGCCGGAGCAGAGCCTTCATTTGTTGGTGAACATATTTACCGGAGCGTAACGTTAGAAAGTGTTCATTTGTCAGCACGAGCGATGGCAAGTTTGAAGATAAAAAAAGGCGGCAAATTATCTTATGTATCTCTTTCGGCTACTGACTATCAAGAAACAGGATGTCAACCTCAGGATAGTGGAGAAATTGTAGATATTGCCAAAAATATTAAAGGAGCGTGTCTTAGTTTCTTTTTTTATGAGATGAAAGCAGGCAATGAAACCAAAGTAAGTATTAGGGCTTCAGAGCCAATAAACGCAATTGAGCTTGCAAGCGTTTTTAATGGTGGAGGTCATCCGCGAGCAGCCGGATGTTCGGTTAATGCCGGGCTTGCGGATGCCAAAAAAATAATATTTGATGAAGTAGATAGGCTCTGGGGAAAATTATTAGAGAGAAAGGATTAAGATGATAAATTATTGGCCATTCATTATGGCAGGCGGAGGAGGAACTCGTTTTTGGCCAAAAAGCCGAGCAACAACTCCTAAACAATTTTTACCAATTGTTGGCGACAAGGCAATGATTACGCAAACTGTTGATAGATTGATGACCGGATGTAAGGCAGAACAAATATTCATCATTACTAATGAAAAACAGGCAGAAGGAACTAAAGATTTAACTCCACTACTTCCATCAAAAAATATTATTTCGGAACCCATTGGTAGAAATACTGCTCCTTGCGTAGGAGTCGCGGCAATCTATGCAAAGGTAAAATCAGGAGGAAATCCAATTGTTGGTGTCTTTTCTGCCGACCATGTGATAACTCCGGATGAAGAATTTAATAGAACAGTTGCCTGCGCCGTTGAACTTGCCAAGGAGGAGGGATGTATAGTTACTCTCGGCATAACTCCATCTTTTCCCTCAACCGGCTATGGATATATTGAACACGCAGATAGACTAAAAGAGGCAACCTTAAATGCATTCTCAGTAAAAAGATTTACCGAAAAACCTAAACTGGAAGATGCTAAAAAATTTATTGAGAGTGGTAACTTTAGTTGGAATGCAGGGGTATTCTTTTTTAAGGCAAGCACAGTCTTAGATGAACTTGCAAAACAGCAACCGGAAATATTCAAACGGCTTGAAATTTTTGCAAACTCAATTGGATTACCAAATGAAAAAGAAGCCTTGACAGAAGCTTATAGCGATATGCCGGCAATTAGTTTTGATTATGCCGTAATGGAGGGTGCAAAAAATGTTAAAGTTGTTGAAGCAACCTTCAAATGGGATGATGTCGGTTCATGGGCAGCCATTCCTCGCCATCACAAGGGTTGCGAAAATAATAATTTATTTAGAGGTGATGTCGTTGCAATTGACTCAAAAAACTGTCATGTTGAAAGTGAAAGATTGGTTGCCTTGGTTGGCGTGTCTGATTTAATTGTCGTAGAAACCAAAGATGCTGTTTTGGTTTGCAAAAAAAATGAGGCGGAAAATGTTAAAAAAATTGTCGAAAAATTAAGAGAAGATAATCGTGGGGAATTACTTTGAGTAGAAAGATAGGCATCGACCTTGGTACTAAACGGGTAGGATTTGCTGTATCGGATGAAATGGGAATGATTGCCTCACCACTAAGAACCGCTACGGTCAGAAATGAATGGCAAGCATTAACCGAGGTTGAAAAAGTTGCAAATGAGATAGGAACAGATTTTCTTGTTCTTGGCTTGGCAAGAGATATGAGTGGTAAGATTGGGGCCAAAGCAAAGGAATGTCAAAATTTTGCTGAAAAATTAAGGGAAAAAGGTTATACTGTTATACTATGGGACGAAAGATTGACTTCGGTAGCTGCAGAAAGAAGCTTAATCGATGCTGATGTGTCTCGAAAAAAACGCAAAGGTAAAATAGATGCCATTGCTGCACAAATGATTTTACAAGGCTACTTGGCAAGTAATTAAAGATAGAGAATAATATGAATGAAAATCCCCTTCACTATTTAGTCGACCCCACCGGGCAACCGGTTGAATTAAGCAAGGAAAAACATTTTTTTATTGGGAGAGCGGAAGGCAACAATATTAAAATTAATGACGGGCTATCATCTCGTCGTCATCTTGAAATTTGGTGGGATGGCGAATATTTTATAATTCAAGACCTCAATAGTTCAAACGGTACTCAGCTCAATGGCGAAGCAGTTATTTCAGCCACCCTAAAAGATAAAGATGAAATAAAAATTGGATTGCATAAATTTATCTACCGTAAAGTTAAAAACAAAAGTGAACTTGAAAAAACTCGTTCAACCGTTGTCTTACAGCAACAAAAACAAGAGACTCAACAATTTGCCTCACTGACATCCGCAACTCCAGACAATGATTTTTCCGGGACTCTTGATTCTGTCAGCATTAGCGATTTGATGCAATTATTAAATTTTAGCAGACGCACAGGCTTGTTGCTTGCAAAATTTCCTGAAGGTAAGGCAATGATTTACTTTTGTGAAGGCGAAGCTATTCAGGCACAATATATAAATCTAAGAGGCGAAGAAGCTATATTCAAAATCCTTGTTGAAGAAAAAGGATTTTTTACCTTTAAAAAAGGGCAAAAACCACTTGAAAAGAATATAACCACTAAACTCACGCAGATTATGTTAGAAGCAGCAAGGCTGAAAGATGAAGGATGACATAAAAAACTTCAAATGCCCAAGTTGCGGTGGAGGATTGGAATTTTCTCCAGGGACAACTGCTCAAAAATGTCAATACTGTGGACATGAATTATCCATTCCTCAATCTGAAGAAGAAATAAAGGAATTGGATTTTCACGAATATTTAAATAATGCTATGGATATGGAAGAAACCCACGAGGTTAATCTTGTCAAATGTGAATCATGTGGAGCATCAATTACCTTTGATGAAAACATTACGGCAGACGAATGCCCATACTGCGGTTCATCATTAGCCATCAAGAATGACTCAACCAAACAGCTTAAACCAAAATCTTTATTGCCATTTAAAATAACAAACAAGGATGGTCTTGATTTATTTAGAACATGGATTAAATCTCTGTGGTTTGCCCCGAGTAAATTAAAAAAGTTTGGCGAATTAACTGAGAAATTATCAGGGATTTATGTTCCCTATTGGACTTATGATTCAAATACCACAACCCATTACTCCGGTCAACGAGGTGATGATTATTATGTAACCGAGCATTACACCACCACTGTAAACGGGAGAACTGAAAGTAGAACCAGACAGGTCAGAAAGACTAGATGGCATTATGTTAGCGGGGTGGTTTGGAATAATTTTGATGACATTTTGGTTTTAGCAAGTCGCTCCCTTCCTAAAAAATATGCAGACGAGCTTGAGCCATGGGATTTAAAAAATTTAGTTTCATACTCCTCTGAATTTTTGAGTGGATTTCGCGCAGAAAGTTATCAAGTCAACTTAGAAGAGGGAATGGTAGAGGCAAAAGGCATTATGGATAATTTCATTCATGAAAATATTAGGCTTGATATTGGTGGCGATCATCAACGCATAGATTCTGCCAAAACTCAATACGACAACATTACCTTTAAACATATCTTACTTCCAATCTGGATTTCTGCATACCGTTTTAAAAATAAAGTTTTTCGTTTTCTCATTAATGGCCGCACCGGAGAGGTTCAAGGTGAACGCCCATACAGCTGGATAAAAATAACCTTAACAATTTTAGCGACAATTGGCGGAATTGCCGGAATTTATTTTTATTATAATCAAAATATTTAATTTGGCAATATGTCATTATTTTGTCTATAAGTAAAGAATTTCAACTTTTTTCGAAAATTTATGCTTGACTACGACCCTGCCAAATTTAAAATAAAATGATGTCGGTAATATGCCATGGGGCTATTGCCAAGATTTTTTTTAATTGAGGAGAAATAGAAATGGCTAAGAAAAAACCAGCAAAGAAGAAGGTTGTTAAGAAGAAGGTTGCTAAGAAGGGCAGCAAGAAGAATTGTGTAGCAAGAGAAACACTTTGTGTTGGAAGCAAGGTAAAGGCTTACATCAAGAGTAAAGACTGTATGACATCTGCAGATTCTATCACTGCACTAAGCGATAAAATCTATGACCTCCTTGATGCAGCTACAGAAAGAACAAAAGCAAACAAACGCTCAACAGTTAAACCTCAAGATCTCTAAATAATAATTTTAGATTATTTTAAAAAAGCGAGTGATATAATCCTCGCTTTTTTTGTTGGCTTAAACTTAGATTCCACATCAACGGTATTATTTAGAATAAAAAAAGGCTGGTTTTGACAACCAGCCTCTTTTTTGATTCTTGATAATTTATTTTTTCTTATCACTCTCTTTTTTGTCATCACCAGGTTTTTTATTTCTCTTTTCAATAATCTCTTCGGCAATTGAAAATGGTACTGCCTCATAGTGCTCAAACTGCATTGTAAAGTTTGCCCTACCTTGTGAAATATTCCTCAATTCACTTACGTATCCAAAAAGATTACCAAGTGGACATAGTGCATTAACTAATTTAGCATTTCCCTGTGCGTCCATTCCTTGAATTCTTCCTCGTTTGCCACATAGGTTCCCGGTAATACCTCCTGTATATTCATCTGGAGTAGTTATGTTTACATCCATAATCGGCTCTAATAATTCTGGATTACCCTTCATGAATGCCTTTTTAAATGCCTGAACCGCACAAGTTCGGAAAGCAAATTCAGAACTATCTACATCATGATAAGAACCATCTTTGAGAGTAAACTTAACATCTACCACCGGATATCCTGCCCATACACCTTTTTTCATTGCCTCAATAACACCCTTTTCAATCGCAGGGATGTATTCTCTAGGAATATTTCCGCCTGTAACTTTATTTTCAAACTCAAATCCTTTACCTGATTCAAGCACTTCGAGGGTAAAATCAATGTGAGCATATTGACCACGACCACCGGATTGTTTTTTGTATTTTTCAACATGATCAACAGTAGTTGTAATAGTCTCACGATATGCAACTTGCGGAGCACCAACCGTTACGCCAACATCAAACTCTCGTTTTAATCTATCAATAATAATTTCAAGGTGCAACTCTCCCATTCCGGAAATAATTGTATCCTCTGTTTCAGGATCCGATGAAACCACAAATGTTGGATCCTCTTCAGCTAATTTTATTAGAGCCTTGCTTAGCTTATCTCTATCTGCTCGACTGTCCGGATGAACGGAAACCGCAATAACCGGTGCAGGGAATTCAATGGCCTCAAGAATAATTGGGTCATCCGGGCTACAGATGGTATCGCCGGTAACACTATCAGAAAGACCGACAACTCCCCCTATCTCCCCAGCATATAGCTCATCGACCATCTCTTGACGATTTGCATGCATTTTGACCAATCGACCTACTCTTTGTTTTTTATCCTTAGTTGAATTATAAACATAAGTTCCTGCTTTGAGAGTCCCGGAATAAATCCTAACAAAAATTAATTTGCCAATGTGTCTATCTGTCATAACTTTAAAGGCAAGTGCTGCAAGACGACCATTGTCTTTCGGCTCTCTTATTATTTCATTTCCTTCAAGACATGAACCGCTAATTGGAGGTAAATCAATCGGACTTGGCAAATAAGAAATTACGGCATCAAGTAGATGTTGAACCCCCTTGTTTTTAAATGCACTGCCACATAATACCGGACAAATAAGATGTTCATGAGTTGCTTTTCGGATTGCTTTTTTAATTTCTTCTTCAGAAATTTCTTCTTCATTGCAGAATTTTTCAAATAATTTTTCATCACATTCTGCAGATTTTTCAATCATACTTCGACGCCACTTTTCAGCTTCTTCTTTGAGATCGTCTGGAATTTCTCTTTCTTCAAAAGTAGTCCCTTTGTCTGTTTCGTCATAATAAATAGCAATGTTTCTTACAAGATCAATAATGCCCTTAAACTCACTTTCTGCTCCAATTGGAATGGTTAGTGGCACCGCATTCGCACCTAAGTGTTCTTGAATTTGACCAACAACTGTTAGAAAGTCAGCACCAATCCTATCCATTTTATTAACAAAACAAATTCTAGGAACAGAATATTTTTCAGCTTGTCTCCATACCGTTTCAGATTGTGGTTCAACTCCACCAACTGCACAGAATAAACCAATAACCCCATCAAGAACCCTAAGACTTCTTTCAACCTCGACCGTAAAATCAACGTGACCAGGAGTGTCTATGATATTTATTTGATTATTTTTCCAGACGCAGGTTGTAGCGGCACTGGTGATAGTTATTCCCCTCTCCTGCTCCTGCACCATCCAGTCCATCGTGGCATCGCCATCATAAACTTCACCGATTTTGTGAGATACTCCGGTGTAGTAAAGTATTCTTTCTGTACAGGTTGTTTTACCTGCATCAATATGTGCCATAATTCCTATGTTACGAACATTTTCCAATGGATACTTTCTTGCCATCTTTTTCTTTCACTCCTAAATCAAATTTTATTAATAACGCATGATGCGTAAAGGTTGCTAATTTTAGGTCGAAATCATCCCAAATCAAGACAATTTGAAAAAAAAACCGACATTTTTAATAATAAATCCCATGCTTTTCTTAAAATTCTTGATAGTAAGAAGATTAATGTTTATAGTTAGATGATTAATTATTGGAGATAAACTAAGCAAATGGACAAACAAGTCTTTTCATATAATCAAGGAACAACCATTTGTACTCAAGGTGAAGAGGCACTTTGTTTTTATATCTTACGAAAAGGTAAGATAGAAATAATTTATAACCTTGATGAAGTTAAACCAACCCCGCAAGAGGTTTGCCAAAGAGGCAAGATTGTTACGGTAGAAAAAGAAGAAGGCTGTATAATCGGGGAAGCTGGACTTTTTCTTGGATACAGAACTGCTAGCATTAGAGCAGGTATGATTGCAACGGAATTGGAACATATCCCCGTAAATGAAAGCGGAATAGAGGCGTTGATAAAATCAAATCCAAAAATAGGTCTAACTCTATGTCGCAGTCTTGCAGGCAGAATAAAGAACCTTTCCACCCAAATCAGAGAAGCATCTTTTGCCAATATGAATATCAATGGCAGTTATAACTCACTGTGTCTAGCCTTTTTTAATTTGATTGCTAAAATGGAAAAATCAAGCAGCTCTTCACAACTTTCAAAAATCATTGCCAGTGCAAAGGAACAAGATTTATACAAAATAGCATGTCAATTAAAAAAAGAACGCTCAAATGCAATGACGGTTTTTCATCAAGCATTATCAAAAAAACGAGCAGGAAATATAACTTTGCCAAAAGGTACGGAACTGTGTCGAGTAGGAGACATTGGGCGAGCTCTTTATTTTATAAATAAAGGGGAAATTGATGTTAGAATTGGTGGACAAAATGTTGCAAGAATAAGAAGTGGCGAGATTGTTGGTGAAATTGCAGTATTACTAAAAGAAACTCCACAGCGAACAGCATCTTTAAAAGCAAGAGAAGATTGTGTCATAACAACAATTTCCGTTCTCGATTTTAATAATACCGTAATGGAACACCCTAACATTTTGGTATCACTTGGGTTTACCATGGCAAGAAGAATTCATAGTACCAATCGAATGATTGTAGATTTAGAATCAGCTCTCACCAGAGAAATAAATTTACTCAGTGGTAACTCATCTAGTTGTGAATATGTCTTTAACAAGATGTATGAATTTTTACCGAATGACAATGAAGAAATGAAAAATTTAAAAGATTTTGCCAAGTCATCTGCGGTAAGAGCTGCCAAAACCGCAAAGGAAATGCGTGAAAACTACCAAGGTATTTTACAACGAAACGATTAAGCTAAATTCCGCAGCATATGCCTTGTATAGGCACATGCTACGAAATTTATTTAATTACATATTCTCAATTATTGCATCAGCAAATTCGCTACACTTTAATACCTTTGCATCTTCCATTAATCTTGCAAAGTCATAAGTTACAGTTTTAGCTTTTATTGATTTTTTTAAGCCGGAAATTATTAAATCAGCAGCTTCATCCCAACCAAGATAACGGAACATCATTTCACCGGAAAGAATAACAGAGCTTGGATTCACTTTATCTTGCCCTGCATATTTTGGTGCTGTGCCGTGAGTTGCTTCAAAAATTGCATGACCAGATAGATAATTAATATTTCCTCCCGGAGCAATGCCAATTCCTCCAACTTGCGCAGCAAGAGCATCGCTTGCATAATCTCCATTCAAGTTCATTGTTGCTACAACATCAAACTCTGAAGGTCTGGTTAAAATCTGTTGAAGAAAAATATCTGCAATACAATCTTTAATCAAAATCTTACCATCTGGAACATCGCCTTGACATTCTTCCCAGCTTATTACCTTATCTGCATATTCTTCTTTTGCAAGCTCATAACCCCATTTGCAAAATGCACCTTCGGTAAATTTCATAATATTACCCTTATGGACAATGGTAATACTTTTGCGATTATTTTTTATTGCATACTCAATCGCAGCTCTAATCAATCTTTTTGAACCGGTTTCTGAAATAGGTTTGATTCCAATCCCAGAATCATGTGCAATTGACCAACCAAAAGTTTTTTCACAAAAAGCAATCAACTGTTTTGCTTCATCACTACCTGCTAAAACTTCTTTGCCAGAATAAACATCTTCAGTATTTTCGCGAAATATTACCATATCAACTTTACCCGGATTTTTGACCGGACTTGGCACTCCTTCAAACCAGCTCACAGGACGTAAACAAACATAAAGATCAAGCATCTGTCGAAGCGCAACATTGAGACTCCTAATACCACCACCAGTTGGAGTGGTTAGTGGTCCTTTTATTCCAAGAAGATGTGCTCTGAACGCCTCGACAGTTTCATCAGGCAACCAAGAGCCTGTTTTGTCAAATGCCTTTTGACCGGCAAAAACCTCTAACCATTCAATTTTTTTATCACCACCGTATGCCTTCTCTACCGCAGTATCAAGAACTCTAACCGCTGCTGCCCAAATATCTGGGCCTGTTCCGTCGCCTTCAATAAAGGGGATAATTGGATTGCTTGGGATAGATAATTTTCCATCAAAGCATGTAATCATTTCTCCTGTACTCATAATTTGTAATCCTTTCTAAGATTTAAATAATAATAAACCTAAATTCCTCAGTTGGAATTTAGAATTAAAAGAATGTGTTCTTTGTGGGTATAAAAATGAAGGAGGTTCTACTGACGATATTTAATTAATAAAGTGAAAACTTCAATTTTAATTAAGTTCTTGTGCTGGTAATAAAGAAAAATCGATTGGCTATATAAATTATAAAATCACCTTTACGATAGCTAAAACACCTTCATTTTTAATTGTTAATTATTTGTCCTTGAATAAGGATAAGTGACACACAAAGAAGCTTTGTATGTCACGGGAATAAGGATAAGTAACACACAAAGAAGCTTTGTATGTCACTTGTTACTATAATAACTCCGCAGCAACTCCAGCTAAGGCACTTCGTTCTGATTTTTTCAGAGTTACATGGCCGTGCATCGGGGCATTTTTTAATCTTTCTACCGCATAAGTCAAGCCATTACTTGAGGCATCGAGATATGGGTTATCAATTTGATATGGATCGCCGGTAAGCACCATCTTTGTTCCTTCACCTGCACGGCTAATAATTGTCTTTATTTCATGAGGAGTAAGATTCTGTGCTTCATCAACAATTACATATTGATTAGAAATCGAACGCCCTCTAATATATGTCAATGCTTCAAGCTCTAAAAGATGTTGCTGTTGAAGTTCTTCAACCTTTTTTTCTGCCTTGGTTTCGGTGTCGTTTTTATCCTTCAAGAGGAAAGAAAGATTGTCGAAAATTGGCTGCATCCAATGAGTAAGCTTTTGATCTTTATCACCTGGCAAGAATCCAATATCCTTACCCAAAGGGATTATTGGTCGTGACACTAGAATTTTTTCATAGCGTTTGCTATGTAAAGTTTTTTCTAATCCGGCAGCAAGAGCCATTAGCGTTTTACCTGTGCCAGCTTGACCGACAAGAGTAACAAGCTGAATTGTTGGATCTAATAATAATTCCAACGCTATTCTTTGTTCTTTACTTTTTGGTTTAATATTCCAAGCATGTTCATAATTTTGATTTAAATGACATAGTTCTCCCTTTTCATTTACGCGTGCAAGCCCTGTATGTTTAGGATTGGTTTCATCCACAAGCAAAATAAACTCATTTGGATATGCATCTATTTTATCATTATTTTTGTCTAAGTTTTCTTCATCGTAGAAATTATCAATCGTCTCTTTGCTGACAATCAATTCCCGATAACCACTGAAAAGTTCATCAAATTTAACTTTTTCTTTTTCAAAGTCTCTTGCCTGAATACCAAGTGCATCTGCCTTTAGGCGAGCATTTATATCTTTTGAAACAAAGATTACATCTTCGCCCTGAGAGTGAAGACCAAAGGCAACTCTGATAATCCTGTTGTCCATCACTCCATCGGTCAAGCCGGTTTCAATTTTTATGGAATGACTGGTGATTATTTTTAATACCCCACCATTATCCATTGGCACCCCATCTTTAAGGCTTCCCTTTTCTCGCAAGGAATCAATATGCCTAATAACTCCTCTGGCATTTCTGCCAAGTTCATCGCTGTGAGCCTTGAATTTATCAAGTTCTTCAATCACAGCCATCGGCAAGACAACGATATTATCCGCAAATGAATCTATTGAGTTAGAGTTATGAAGAAGAACATTGGTATCAAGAACAAATGTTTTTGCCATGGCTAAATCCTTAAAAATGAGAATCCGTTAGGGTATTGTTAATTATTAATGGTTCACTATTCATTCTAAATTCCAACTACGGAATTTAGATTAAAGTATGTCTGTCTATCATCAGCTACTTATGCACTTTCTCGTTTTTCTTTTTTCGATTGATTCTTGTTTCTTTTTATTTTTGGAAAATCTTTTTTATTTTCTTGCATATAGCTTTCCCAACCTTGAATCAGTAAATCTTTCGTGATTTTTATCGAGATTGGTTTTTGTAGGTCAGGAAGATCAAACATAAGATCTATGAGATTTTCTTCAATAATTCCTCGCAACGCCCTTGCTCCCGTTTTCTTCTCCATTGACTTAGAAGCAATATAGTGGAGTGCATCTTCTGTAAATTCAAGATGAGAATTGTCTTCCATTGCAAAAAGATGTTGATACTGTTTAATGAGAGCATTTTTTGGTTCGGTAAGGACGCTAATTAATGCCTTCTCATCAAGAGGATTAATGGTGGTAAGAACTGGCAAACGACCGATAAACTCAGGAACAAGTCCAAACTCCAATAAGTCATCATGGCAAACTTGAGCCAAAAGATTTGACAGTTCTTCTTCTGCAGTTACATCTTCACGATGAAATCCTATTGATTTTTGCCCTACGCGCTGAGAAACAATTTCGTCAATGCCATTAAATGCACCGCCACAGATAAATAGAATATTGGTGGTATCTATTTGCAAATATTTTTGCTCAGGATGTTTTCTTCCACCTTGTGGAGGAACATTGCAAGTTGTACCTTCCAGCATTTTAAGAAGTGCCTGTTGAACCCCTTCGCCACTTACATCTCTAGTAATCGATACATTTTGCGTGCGTCCACCAATCTTATCAATTTCGTCAACATAGATAATTCCTCGTTGAGCAAGACTAATATCTCCATCAGCAGCTTGGATTAAGCGAAGAAGAATATTTTCTACATCTTCGCCAACATAACCTGCCTCGGTTAAGGTTGTCGCATCAGCAATTGCAAAAGGCACTCCAACAAATTTTGCGAGGATCTTAGCCATCAATGTTTTTCCACAACCCGTAGGGCCGAGCAAAAGAACATTTGACTTTTCTAATTCAACTTCAGATGACATGTCTTTTTGATTATACAATCGCTTGTAGTGATTATGAACCGCAACCGACAAAACTTTTTTTGCTCGCTCTTGACCAATTACATAGCTGTCCAGTTCTGCCTTAATAGTTGCCGGTGCAGGAATAGTTTCATCAAATTTTGATGATGAACTTTTCGACTCACTAATATCTTCTTGCTCAAGAATTGATGTGCAAAGTTGAACACAATCATTACAAATAAAGACATCGCCCTGTCCGGCAATCAGTTTTTTAACCATGTTGTATGGCCTGCCACAAAATGTGCAAGACTCTTGATGCTTGTTATTATTTTTTTTCTTACTCATTAATTATATCCTAGTTAAAGGTAATTATTTTTTATCCGGGGTATCGCCAACCTCAAGAACATTATCTATCAAACCATATTTTTTGGCTTCATTAGCACCCATAAAGAAATCCCGATCGGTATCTTTTTCAATTTTTTTCAAAGACTGTGATGAGTGTGAAGCGAGAATCCCATTAAGAGAGCCCTTTAGTCGTTTGATTTCCTTAGCGTGGATACTTATGTCACTTGCAGTGCCTTCAGCTCCACCCCACGGTTGATGAATCATTATTCGACTATTCGGCAAGGCATAGCGTTTTCCCTTTGTCCCTGCTGCAAGTAGTACTGCACCCATACTTGCACATTGTCCAATGCAATAAGTGGCTATTGGGTTTGGCAGATATTGCATGGTATCATAAATGGCAAGCCCTGCGGTAACGCTACCCCCTGGGGTATTTAAATAAATCGAAATTTCTGCATCTTTCTTTTCAAGATTACAAAAAAGAAGTTGAGCAATTACTGTATTTGCCATGTCATCAGAAACAACACCACTAATAAAAATAATCCTGTCCTTTAATAGGCGGCTATAAATGTCGTAGCTTCGTTCTCCTCGCCCGGTACGCTCTACAACAAAAGGTACTAATGTACTCATATAATTCTCCATTTCTATATTTGATTATTTTAAGCGTTATCTTCTACCTTGTCTGCTTTGATTTTAACCTCTGTTATGTCAGCACTTTCCAACAACAATTTGGTTGTTTTGATATCTACAATTTCATGTTGAATAGAACCTAACCCATTTTGTTGTTTGATGTTTCTCAATAGTTTTTCAGGTGTAGTTTTGTATGCTTGCGACAATTGAGCAATGTGCATATTGAAATCAGCATCAGTGATTGTGATTTCTTCTTTTTCACTAATTTGATCAAAAATAATCATTTTGCGAATTTGTCGATCTGCATCTTTTTTGCTTTGCTCTTGAAGTTCTTCTTTAGACAGCTTTAGCGATTCTGGATTCATTCCACTCATCATCATTTGCATTTGTTGTTGTTGGAAATTTGCTTCTGCTTGACTTGTGACAAGTCCTTCTGGTAGGTCAAAAGGATTAGCTTCAATTAAGGCATCCATCAAACTTTCTTCAGTTTTTTGCCTCGCCGCGTTTTTCTTTTCCGCCTCAATAGATTCTTTTATTGTTGAAGATAATTTTTCAATACTATCCATTCCTATTTTTTTAGCAAAGTCATCATCTAAGGCTGGAATTTTTTCTTCTAAAATCTTGGTTACATTGATGGTCGCAACTCCATCTTTCCCTCTTAGTTCTTCTTTTGGATAATCATCTGCCGCAACAAATTTAATTTCCTTTACATCACCTTTTTTTGTTCCGACAAAATGTTTTTCAAGATCTCCTATCTCAATCCCTAATAAAGTAGTCCCTTCTACTCTCAAGGCTCGTTCTTGATCTTTAAAAATTTCTTCTTCGCCAATGACAACCGTCACATTGCCTTCAACAAGATCATTCTTTTTCGCTTCACCTTCTTTTTCGTCATAGTTGGCAAATCTGGCTTGAAGGAGTTCCATTCTTTCATTTAATACTTCGTCACTAACTTCTTCTACTTCCTCTGTTAGTTTGATGCTCTTGTATTCAGCAAGTTCAAATTGTGGACGAACATCGACTTCGGTTGTAAATGAAAATTCCTTGCCCTTTTCTGGGTTAAGGTCCTCAACTTTTATATCAGGCTCACCGAATGGGGTGAGATCATTTTCTTTTAAACCTTCATAAAAGCCTTTTTGAAAGAGATTGCCCTTTACCTCATCTTTGATTGAATCGGCAAATTTTCGTTCCAAAATCTTCTTAGGCACATGCCCTTGTCTAAACCCCGGAAGTTGGGCATATTTTACAACATTGGCAAATGAATCGGCAAACGATTTATTTACTTCTTCAACACTCAACTCAACAGTTATTTTTTTTCGACAAGGTGCTATTTCTTCAATATTAACTTTCATTTTTTTCCTCAAATTTCAGTATGCAAAAAAAAGGATGATTGTGAAAATTACACAACATCCACCATAATAATAATATTTTAACCATACAATTCTAAATCTGCGGCAATTTATGTCAAGGATTTCACGACAAAAGGTTAGAATTTAATAAATAAACATATTTTATAATATCTAACCAACCGCTAAAATTAGATTTTTGAATATCTTTAGTTGTTTTGTGCCAATTTATTTAATTGCGATTCTAAAAGCCGTTGCCGTTCATTATGGATTCCTGAAAGAGCCATATCTAAGTTAACCACAAAATCAAGTGTTTTTGAGGAGATTTCATCTCTCCATTCCTCAAAATCCTCTGCCATATCAAGTCCTAACATTGCAATTGAGGTTTCATCAGCCGCTATCTTTAGTTTCGCTTGAATGGATTTAATATGCTCACGAATAGTGGTCATTTCTTCGTTATTCATCATTTATTCCTTTCTATTTTTCTAATTTTCAGAGTATTTCAATATTCTCTTAAAATATTAATCGACAAAATTTCGGGGAAAGTTGAATCTAAATTCAGCAAAGAAAATTTATGGCTAAAGTTCCTTTCTAATCATCCGTTAATCTTAAAAATAATTATTATTGGGGAAATATAATGTCAATAAGTGTAGTAAATACCGCAAATCATAGCATTGAACCTGCTTTGCAAATTTTAGAGTCAATAAAAACCGCAGATGTTGAATTTGCAGAAAAAGCATTGTTAGTTCAAGTAGAAAATACTGTCGCAGCAGATAAAATGGAAATAGCCGGACAAATTATTGATGCCTATGCATAACCCTACAAACTACGCTTAACCGTCTTGCTATTATTCATTTCTCTAATTTGTAAACCAAAAAACTCATTAACGATTACTGCCTCTCCGCGCCCAATAATTATATTACCAAGGCAAAGGTCAAGATAATCTTCGCTACTTTTACGAAATTCTATGATTGAACCCGGAACCAAATTCATTATTTCTGAAAGCCTCATTGTTCTTTCAGCTAAGGTTACGTTAAGGGGTGTAATGATTGATAACGCACGAGATACTTCTTCATCATTCTCTTTTGCCTCGTTAATGGCTTCGTCAATACTGCCAGCACCAACAGTTCCGCCCTCTTCTGCCATACATGGTTCAATTCCAGTTAATGATTCTGCAAGAATGGTATATATATTTTCCGGCCCCATACCTTCAATCGTTAATTGACCTTGACTGCAAAGTTTAAAATCATTGCCAAATTCATCAATTATTGAAGATGTGGTGAAATCAACAACCTTTGTTTCCACTACCGCAATTTTTACATCCCCTCCAGGATCTTGACGAAGAGCTTGAGCTGCGGTGCCAAGAAATTGATTTATTGATTCTTTAAAGGCATCCATGCCCTCTTCATCAAGTGCAGTATTTTCCGGGTCGGCATCGGTTCCCATCATGAGAGCAAGCATATAAGAAACAATACCTTTTGCCCCAAGCGATGGAATTATTAAATTTAGTGTTCCGGATCTATCCCCGGTCCATTCAGCAGTTGTAATCACACACTCACCAAGGTCAGAGGGGATTATTTCTGATAAATCATTATAATCCGAACTTCCTTCGGTATACATTACGCCACGATCAAGCAAAACCCCAAGCCCTTCAGCTCCTGAGGTCCAAATTGTTGCCGCAATCTTTTCGCCTGCCTCTATCATCTCCGGGTCGGCTAAAGACATCCCAGGACCGGCGTTTAATAAATTTTCAAGATTATCAAGTTCATCAACCATTTTTTACTTCTCTCAACTTTAACCTACTATCAAGCATTAATTGACTCATTAATACTTGCTACTCCAGAAATTTTTATTGCTTTATGTCCTCGATAAACTCCCGGAGTACCTAAGAATTTTGGATTGCCATTAATCTTTAACAACAAAGGATGACTTGCCTCTTTTGGAGTTTTTAAAATATCACCAACTTTAAGCCCAAGAAGTTGCTTCATTGTAATTTTAGTTTCTGCGATATAAGCAGTTGAATTAAGAGGGGCAGGTTCAATCCCCTCAATCATTTTTTCAAAACTTGCTTCTTCTGTTCCAGCCTTACGATAGCTAAACCATGTATTAATTGTACTAAGGCTTGACATAACCGGTTCGATAACCGGAAATGGAATACAAAGGTTGAGCATACCACTGCATTCTCCCATCCTGATTTCAAAACAAATAAGGACAACAACTTCATTCGGTGGAACAATCTGCATTAATTGAGGATTTGATTCTGTGGCTGTTATTTTAAAATCAATATCAATGATTGTTGCCCATATCTCATGCAAGAACTCTGTAATCATTTCCGTTATTCGATTGATTAATCGCAATTCAATACTTGTCATTTCTCGATCAGGAATAGTTACATCATTACTGCCACCGCCAAGTAATTTATCGATAATAGGAAAAACAATGGATGGATTTAATTCCAACACCATTTGACCGTCAAGCGGGGCACAGCTCATCAAATTAAAGCAAGTTGGATTTGGTAAACTCATAATAAATTCTTGATAAGTTAACTGTTCAACTGAAGCCATTCTAACATCAACAATTGTCCTCAAATATGCTGAACACGCTGCCGCAAATTTACGGGCAAGAACATCATGTTGCATTTCCATAGAACGAATCTGATCAGTAGATACTCGTTCTGGTCTTTTGAAGTCATAGATTGCAACCTCTGCATTAGATTGTGGAGTTGCGGTTGACACGGCCTCTTCAATTGATGAAGCTTCAAAGTCACCTTCATCAACTGCCGCAAGCAGTGCATCAACTTCATTTTGGGACAAAATATCAGGCATTTATTAAATCCTTATCGGTGATTAGGAGTTGCAATCAAAACCTCATTGCTGCGCCCCCAACCAAACTCTTTTCGTATTGCCTTTTCGATAGTTATCGGTTCATTTGCACGAAAGGCTTCATTTTCATTTTCAATTTTTGTAAGGTTTTTTCCCAATCCTCTAACTTCACAAAGTAGCGATTGTTCTTGCTTAAAAATCTTTTCTTTTTTTGCCTTACTTGGCAAATAGTAATTATAAAAAATCAAAATAGCCAATAAAGATAACAATACTACACATTCATAATGTAGTCTATTTTTTGCTTTAAATTTTTTATCGGTAGTCATTTTAACTCAATTTTCCATTTTTTATTACACTATCTCTAATATTATCGACAATAAACATTGATTGACTTAAGGGCATAATCCCTATATTCAAAAAGATTTAACCCTTTTTAATTTATCTTTAATTGATTAAATTTAAATACCTTGTTAATATAATCTCTGATAACATATTTTGAAAAAATAAAACTTATAAATTCTTTTTCAATAGGTGAAATTATGCGTAAATATTTTTTTCTCATAATATTTGGTATTTTTTGTGGAATAGCAATTAATTATGTCGGGAACAAAGATATTTCCTTCAATTCACTAACGACCGACTCGACATGGTCATCATATAACTACAAGTTATATGATCAGATATTTGATGGTAATATTGACTTAAATGCAATTGTCTCTCGTGAAAAAATGAAAAACACCGACAAAAACAGTGTTTTCCGGTTGGTTTTAAGCTATAGAGATTCAAAAAATTATACAGCTATTGATTTTGTCAATAATAAGATTTCATTAAAGCAGGTGGCTACTGGTTTAATTGTTAATGAAAAAACCAAATATTTTGACAGGAAACACCCTCTTTTTGACAAAGACAATCTAAAAACAAATCTTCAAATTCGTTTTCAAGATTCAACCATCAAAATTATTAATAAAAATAAAACTGTTACTGCTTTTCGCAATATTAAATTAAAAAAAGGGAAAGCCGGAGCAGGCGTCAAAGATAACAATCTCATATTAAAAGATTTACAAATAATCAGAATTAACCCCATTAATTTTAGAGACGACTTTATGCGTAGAATAAAAGATTCCTCACCGTGGAATTCTTCAAGCAAAGAATGGAGCATTCAATCTATTGAAAATCCATCAAGGAGTTCTAATGCTTTTGTTTACTCTTGTTCTTCAAGTAACGGCAGCACTTCAGTGATTGGAAAACCATACTGGGATAATTATGAGGTATCAACATCATTTTTTGGTTCCAGAAAAACTCAAGCAGGAATAGTTTTTTCGCAAAAAGACTATAATAACTATTTGATGTTCAGATGGAGTGCAAAACAAACAACCCCAATTAAAAAATCTCAACAACAAACAGCAAAGAAAAAAAACTGGTGTGTGTTTTTCACAAGACAGGTTAGAGATGGTTCAGGTAGTAGATGGTATTGAGACTACTATTGCAAAAATAAACAAAGGGTTTACTAATTCACACTGGTATAAAATGAAGGTTCGAGTGGGTATGGATTATGCAGTCGGTTTTATTGATGATGTGCCAATCATTAAAATAAAGAGTACTTTTAATTCAGGAGGGAGAGTTGGTCTTTATGCAAGAGGAATAAATACTGTTGAGTTCGACGATTTTAAGATTCAAACCGTTGCTTTAAAAAATTACTTATTAACAGAAAAAAAAATAATCACTGAAAAATTGATAAAAAAACTAAAAAAAGATTCCAATTTTCCTTATGTGTTTATTTTTAATAAGAAAATAAATAACTATCGATTAACTGCTCAAATAAATTCAAATGATAACGCAAAAACACATAATTTGATATTTATTCCTGCATTTAAAGATTCAATAAATCACTATGAATTCGAAATCACTAAGAACAAATCCACGCTCTACAAAATAAGTGAAGGGGAAAAAAGCTCTCAATTATTCACCACAACCGATAAGCTTGATAACATAAGATTTAAATTTAAATCCGGAGTTTTGAGCATAAGTGATAAAACAAAATTATTATTTTCTACCTACACCGGTTATTTAGACTCACAGGGAGCAATCAAAGAAATTAGTAGTGGTTACACTATAAAAAAACTTTCTTTTAATGAAATCAATCCACCACTACCGGTTGCTTCAATAAATCAAGTTTTTGCAGACGAAACCCTAATGAAATCGTGGAGCAACCATAATCAAGATTGGAAAAAATCGACAACTGCAAATGAATATACTTCAACTTATTGGCATACTGCATATTTTTTTGGTGATGTAGAGATTGAAGCATTATTAACAAAAAATAATAAGAATATAACCTTGAATAATCCTACAATATTAGCATTATCTCTTGCCAAGCCTCTCAATGATATTCAAAAAGGCAATGGCTATACTGCAAAATATTTTTATGATAAAAAGAAAAACATAAATAGAATTATCTTAATTCGAGAAAACAAAATTGTAAAAACTCTTGACCTTAAAGCAACCATCCCCCACAGAATTAAATTTTCAAAGATTGACTCTACCTTATTATGTTACATCAATAATAAACTAAGATTAATCTATGAAGATAAAAATCCCATCAAGGGGAAAAGGGTTGCTTGGGCAATTAAAGGTTTTAAGCTTTCACCGAAAAATGTTCAGGTTTACAACAATAACCTAAAAACATATTCTTTTAATAATGCCCCTGTTGATTGGATGATAGGTAGTGGCGTGTGGGAAGTTACAAATCGATGGGAATGTGACCCAAGATGGAGTTTTTGGGGCGGTATGCCGGTAAAATTAGCAAAAAGAAGAATAAGTGCTTTGGAAAAATATTTTTCAAAACGCTCCTCTTGGAAGATAAAAAACCTAAAATCTCAAGTTAATAATATTATTGATAAATCCAATAAATACATTTCACTTTGGCACAAACAGCAATTCAAAGGAGATTTGCTTGTAGAGTTTTATGTAGGTCAAATGATGGATAGAATGAAGGGCAATTACAAAAATTACATTAGAGATTTCAACATTACTATTTGTTCCGATGGAGAAAATCTTCTACAAGGATATACCTGTATCCTTGGTGGCTGGCTGGATAAAAAAAGTGTTATCTTAAGAAATGGGGAAATAGTTGCAGAAAAAACAGGTCCTGTTTTATATAGAGGATTTGTTCATCGCAGATGGATTAAAATTAGAGTCACTAAAAACAATAATATAATTAGATTTAACGCAAGCTATCTAGGAAAAAGAAATAAAATTTATGAATTAATTGATCTTTATTACAAAGACAAATCCCCACTAAGTGGCACCAAGATAGCTCTTTGGAGTTATGATTGCGGAATATTAATCAGCAAATTTAGAGTATCTTCGGAAAGCATTGCCATTTCTTCAGACCCACTTAAAATCCCATCATTTATTATGCCAAAACTTTATGATGATAAAAAAAATAAATAATCATAAATTCCAGCAGCAGGAATTTAGGTTAAAGGGCACTGCAGGGGAATTTATATCTATATGCCACACCTTAAGCTAAAACGGAACCGACTCGTAAACAAAACAGAAACAAGTAAAAACCTTACCCATTTACCTAAAAAATTTTAAGTCGATTTTTATCATTTTTGGAAAATATATTTTTTTCGAACAGACTCTAAAATAAAAACGGGAGGAAATAAAAATTATTTCCTCCCGTTTATTTTATTCTTAGATATTTTGATTATCTATTTTTTGTTGCCACAATCTTTACATTCAAGTGAGGCGAGTTGCTCATACATTGCCCATGTTCTACTAACATCTTCTTGTCCAAGTTTGAGCAGTTTGGCTGCATCTTCAGGTTTGCTCTTGGTGAGCATTTTGAATCTGTTTTGTTTGTAGGCAAAATCCTCAAATGAAATTGATGGTGCCTTACTATCAAGTTGAAGTGGATTCTTGCCTTCCGCAGTTAACCTTGGGTCGTAACGGAATAATGGCCAGTGACCACACTCTACTGCTCGTTTTTGATTTTCTAATCCGGTAGTCATATCAATGCCATGTGCAATACAATGTGAATAAGCAATGATTAGAGATGGTCCATCAAAACTTTCAGCCTCTTTAATAGCCTTAATTGCCTGAGCATCATTTGCTCCCATTGCAATCTTAGCCACATAAATATTTCCGTAAGTCATTGAAATAAGTCCAAGGTCTTTCTTTGGCATTGGTTTACCGCCAGCAGCAAATTTTGCTACAGCTGCCCTTGGTGTTGCCTTTGACATTTGCCCGCCTGTGTTTGAATACACTTCTGTATCCATTACAAGAACATTTACATTTTTACCAGATGCCAAAACATGATCAACGCCACCATAACCAATATCATATGCCCAGCCATCACCACCAAATATCCAAACGGATTTATCTACAAGATAATCTGCAACATTGATAAGTTCTTTACAAACCTCAGCATCACAAGAACTTATTTTTTCTTTTAATTGCTTTACTCTTTCTCTTTGTTCATCAATTCCTGTTGTTGAATTTTGGTTGGCAGATTTAATGGCATCAATCAATTCAGCTGAGTCACCTAAACAATCGCAACGGTCCAAAAGCTCGTAGGCATATTCTGTAAGCTTGTCAATCGTTAAGCGGAAGCCAAATCCAAATTCAGCATTATCTTCAAACAAAGAGTTACTCCATGCCGGTCCGTATCCTTTATCATTTACAGCGTATGGAGTTGTTGGTAAATTACCACCATAAATTGATGAACAACCGGTAGCGTTTGCAATCACCATTCTATCGCCAAATAATTGAGTAACAAGTTTTATGTATGCTGTCTCACCACAACCTGCACATGCTCCACTATACTCAAAGAGTGGGCGTTTAAGTTGTGTCTCTTTTATTGGAGGTAATTTGACTTCACTATTTGCCTTAAAATCAAATTCCGGAAGATTGAGGAAAAATTCATAATTTTTAACTTCTGCCTCACGAAGTTTGATTTGCTCCGACATATTGATTGCTTTAGTATCAAGTTTTTTGCCTTCTGCATCTTTTTGGTGTGCAGGACAAGTATTAACACAGTTGCTACAACCGGTACAATCTTCAACCGCACATTGAAGAGTAAATAATTTATCTTCAAGCCCCTTGCCTTTTGCTTGACAGCTCTTAAAGGTTTCAGGTGCGCCTTCTATTTTATCTTTATCATAGATTTTCATTCTAATAGCCGCATGTGGACAAACAAGTGAACACTTACCACATTGAATACAAGAATCAGAATCCCATGCCGGCACATTCAAAGCAACATTTCTCTTTTCCCATTGAGTTGTTGCAGTTGGAAACGTTCCGTCACATGGCATTTCGCTAACCTTAACATCATCGCCATTACCAGACATAATTGTAGCAGTAAGGTTTTTTACAAACGCAGGTGCCTTGTCACTAACAGTTGATGGTCTTTCAATGTTACTAGTAACTGAATCAATAACTTCAACTTCTTCAAGAGCTGCAATTGCTTGATCTACTGCATTGTAGTTCATTTGAACAATGTCATCACCTTTTTTGCTATAACTTTTATTAATCGCATCTTTAATATATTCAATAGCCTTATCTTTTTCAATTACTCCTGAAA
>CAMZKK010000179.1 GCA_947311175.1 uncultured Planctomycetota bacterium
CTCATGACTTTCCATGAGTTAATTAAATTAATATCTTTATTTTGATGACATGAAATAATACCAATCAATATTCTCTCGTCAAGATTAAATCTAAATTCTGAAGTTGCTGCGTAATTTAATAAAATCAAGGTGTTTGTTTATTTTATTCCTCGGTTTAGTCCGGCAATTATTGCCTTGACTGCGGCTTGATCGATATTGGTATCTGTTCCTACTCCCCAGATCGTGGTTTTCTCATCCAGTTTTATTGGGACGTATGCCATTGCCTTGGCATCTGCACCGTTACCAACAGCTTCTTCTTCAAAGTCATCAATCTTAAATCCGGTTATGCCAATTTCTCGCAGGCAGTTTACAAAAGCACTTATCGGACCATTACCATTGGCTTCTATTGATTTTTCGCTACCATCGATTTCAATCTTCAATTCACCGTGAATTAAGGTTGGTTCGTTTTCGTTTGGACGAGGCCAGTATTTTAGTAACTTATATGGTCCTTCCGGGTTGATGAATTTTTGTTCAAATATATTCCAAATTTCGTTGTTGGTTATTTCTCGTCCAACTTCGTCTGAATATTTTTGCACTTCTTTGCCAAGTTCCGGTTGCATCAGTTTTGGCACAGTAACTCCATAATCGGTTTCAAGCACCCAAGCCACTCCACCTTTTCCAGATTGAGAATTAATTCTGATAAGTCCCTCAAAGCTACTGCCAAGATCTGCGGGATCAACGTGAAGGTATGGCACTTTCCAGTCCATGTTGAAAAGTCCTTTATTCCCTTCTTGGTGGTTAATTCCTTTTCTGATTGCGTCCTGGTGAGAGCCTGAAAATGCAGTAAATACATATTCTCCACTATATGGCTGGCGATAATATACTGGCATTCCAGTTAGTCTTTCAACCGTCTTTACAATTTGTTTCATGTTGCTAAAGTCAAGACCTATGGGAATTCCTCGAGAATAGAGATTATTTGCAAATGTTACTATGTCCACATTGCCAGTTCTTTCACCGTGTCCGAAAAGAGTTCCTTCTACTCTATCTGCACCGGCAAGGATGGCTAGCTCAGTTCCTGCTACTGCCATTCCTTGATCATTATGGCTATGGATTGAAATCTTAATTTTTTCTCGTTCACTGAAATTATTTCCAAAATATTCTATCATGTCTGCATAATGATTTGGGGGTCTTCGTTCTACTGTTGCGGGAAGATTCATAATCAATGGTTTTTCAACCGTAGCTTTCCCCCATGCTTTAAATACTTTTTCACATATTTCAAGAGCAAAATCAATATCCGTATCGGTAAATTCTTCTGGTGAAAATTCTAATCGAATATCACTGTTTGGCATGGCATCAGCTTTTTGCCTTACTTGAGTTACTGCTTCTACTGCTCTGGCAATAGTCTCTTTTTTGTCAATATTAAAAACTTTATTCATGTGAAGTTTTGAGGTGGCAATATAAAGGTGAACAATTCCTCTTTCAACTCCGGCAAAGGACTCAAATGTTCTGTCTATTAGATGTTCACGACATTGGCATAATCCCATAATGAAGACATCTTCAGGAATTAGTTTTTCTTCTATTAGTTTTCTTGTAAAATCGAAATCATCTTGACTGGCAGAAGGAAACGCAATCTCAATAGTTTTAAATCCAATGTCGCATAGTAACTTAAAATATTCCATTTTTTGCTCAGGATTCATTGGGTTTGGCAATGCTTGATTGCCATCTCTAAGGTCAACAGAACACCAATCAGGGCTTTTGGTGATTTCCTTTGTTGGCCATTTTCGTTCACCAATATTTAATTTTGGTAGTGGTGCATACTTTGAATTGCTTTGACTTTTTGTCATTTTTTTCTCCTATATATTTTATTTATTTAAAATATTGATATAAAAAAAACTCACCTTGGTTTAAGGCGAGTTTATGTACTCAAACTTCTATCCTTAAATCTTCTTAGTTCCCCGAGAAAAGGGTTGCTGTAAGTCGAAGATTAAGTTTGAGTTGTTTATGATTAATCATAATTTTATTTTCCTGTTTTAATTTTATTTTTTAAATCAATATTTAGCGAATTATACTCCGAGAACTTATTCATGTCAAAATAATATTATAATTTTTTGTGGCTCTTCAAGATATAGTGTGGATTTAACACATCGCTATATATATAATATTTGAATGATTGTAAAAATAAAGATATGGATAGAAAATTATGGTTAACAGTAGTTCAAATAAGGTTATTTCCGAGATTTCAAATCCTATAAAGACAATCGAAAGCAAACCTATGAATTTGTATCCGGTTATGATTGGAATGATTCTCTGTCTTGTTGCGGTTGAAATACCGTATAGTGGGGTTCATATTCCAAAGCCACTAATGATAAGTCTCGGCATCTTGTCTTTGTTTGTCATCTCTTTTACTGCTTTTGAAAACTTTTTTTTAACAATGTTGATTCTTGCCTCATTTCTTCCTTTCAGCTCTATTTTGCCTGGGGACTTTGGAGGGTTTCTTACCGCTTTTAATTTGACCAATATTTTAACCTTGGTAATTGTTGTTGGTTGGATCGCAAAAGGTTCATTTCGTGGTCAAAAGCTTTATCAAATGACAGCCGTTGATGTGTTCCTGTTTTTGTTTTGTCTGCTTGCCTCTGTGTCTCTGGTTCGTGGAACTATTATGGGCTCGGTTAGTGATCATATTTTATTTAGCCTGAAAAGATACCTAACCCCATTTTTCTTTTTTTATGTTTTTTCGAATAATATAAAGACCAAAAAAGAGGTTGAGTATATTTATGTTGCAGTTGCTTTTGCAACTTTTTGCGCTGCATTTATGGCTCTTAAAGAATCGTATATTGATATTGGTTCTTTTGGCGATTGGGATAGCATGAGAATTGGAGGAATAACCAAACAGCCTAATGATTTGGCTGCATATTTTTCATATTACACTCCATTTATTTTGGTTCCGTTTTTGTATAATATAAAAAATTATCGCTACTGGGTGCTTGCTTTTGCAACATTTTGTTGTTTTTGGGCAACAACGAGGACGTTTAGTAGAGGAGGGATGATTGCGTTTGTAGTAACAATATTAATTACTATTTCTATTACTCATAAAAAAACTGCAATTGTCTCATTGATTGCAATCATTGTGACTGTTGCTTATTTTCCTTGGCTGTTACCTGAATCAATTGTTGGGAGATTTAGAGGGACTTATCGAGGGATTTCTGAAGAGACACTAAGTATGTCATACCTACCTGGAAATGAACTGAAGTCATCAGCTCTTTCCTCTAATCGATTAGATGGCTCGTCTGCCCGTAGATTGCGTATTTGGAAAGATGCAGTCCCTCACGTAATTGGTAATCCAATATTAGGTATTGGTTATGGTAGATTTGGGATGATTATGATCGGCGATGCACACAATGGATTTATCTTAATCTGCACAGAAATGGGGATACCTGCCCTGTTAATCTTTTTGTATGTCTTGTGGCGAATGGGACGGGCTGCAAATTATTTAAGGAATTTTTCTCCTCATCCAATTATCAGATATAGCGGACATGCATATCTTTGTTCGATTATTGGCGTGGTTGTTGCCAATCAATTTGGTAGTCGTTTAAACTCACAGGAGCTTTCAAGTTTATTTTGGATTATGGGGGGAATAATTATGTTTGCTGAGCATCAAATGAAATGCGAAGAAAGTGATGAATTTAAAACTATTGTGATACCACCAAAGGTTGTTAGTAAAATCAGCGGTGGTGTTGTCGAAAATCAATCTAATAATTATTTTTGAGGAATCATTTTGCTTAAAGTTGTATTCTTCACCAAAAATAAATTGACGGCATATAATTATAAATTAATTCGATTGTTGGCAGTAGATAATAATATAGAAATTGCAGCGGTAATTGTTGATTGTTTTAAAAAGAAACCCAAAACGCTGTCTGAAAAAATCTCTAAGATTGTGTCTTGTGATAAAAATGAGATTGCCTTTAAGGTCAAACAAAAAATTCATAATCTTTTTTCTGAAGATAATGATTTTCAAAATAAATTTCAAAAACTTCAACAAGAGTTCTGTTTGAATATTGTTTATGTTGATGATATTAATTCAGATGAAAATATTAAAAAAATAAAATCATTAGAGGCAGATTTAGGGATAATAAGTGGAAGCAGGATTTTGAAAGAAGGTGTGGTTAAATCTCCGAGACTTGGCTGTTTAAATATTCATAAAAGAAAATTGCCAGATTATAGGGGAGGAGGGGCACCTTTTTATTGGGAAGCAATTAATGGCGAGAGTGAAATAGCGGTAACTATTCATTATGCAGAAGCAGAGGTTGATTCAGGTGCAATACTTGCCGAACAAAAAATTTCAATTGGAAAATATGAAAATTTGCAAAGTGCCAAGTTAAAAGTAGATAGCATTGGTTGTTTTTTATACTTTGATACAATAAAGGAATTTATTCAAAATCCTCCGATTGGAATAAGTCAAGATTTAAGTAAAGGAAATGAATTTTTTTCCGCAAGTGAGTTTGAAGAATATCGGTTAAATCAAAAATTGTTAAAAACGACAAATACTATGCCTCGCATAGCAAAGGATAAATGCTTAATTATTGATAAATTTATTAAAACTTCAAAGTATCTGTTGTGTTACCCTTTTTTGTATTTAATGCGACAACGGTTATTTAAACGAAAAGAAGTTCCGATAATTATATTTTATTATCATACAGTTGGAAATAATCAGGTAAATGCAACAACTTTACCATTAGAAAGATTTGCAGAGCAGGTTAATTATCTTAAAAAAAGATATGAGATAATCTCCTTGTGTGAAGCGAGAAAGAGAATCGCCAAAGGGGAAAATTGTCAACCAGCGGTGGTGATTACTTTTGATGATGGCTATGCTGAAGATTTTGCGGGGACGATTCCTTTTTTACGAGCAAATGATATTCCGGCAACTTTTTTTGTTAGTGTGGGTTCCTGTTGTGAAAATAAAAATTTTGCTCATGATACAAATAAAGGATTCCAGCTTGATTTGTTGAATTCCGAACAAATAAAACAAATATCTGATTGGGGGTTTGAGATTGGCAGTCATGGTATTTATCATGAGGATATTAATGATTTAAATTTAAAAGAAGTGGAATCGGTATTTAGTAAAAGCAAAGAAATGATTGAGACAATTACCGGTAAGACGTGCTCTGCTTTTGCTTTTCCGTATGGTATACTTTATAAAAATTTAAATTGTGAAAATCAACAAATTGCTTCTCGAATTTATCAAGAGACTTGTCATGCTTGGGGCGGGTATAATTATCCGCAAAAAAATAAAGATAACAAGTTGCCATTCTTGAGGATTAGTGCCCCAAATACCGTTGGTGAAATATCGCATATTATGAATGGCTATACAGGGGTTAAGAATACTTTGCTTGGGAATGCTTTTGGGTTAGCAGATAGAGATATTCTAAAACAGTTTTTAGTAGGTAAAGTTAAAAAGATTGCATTTATCGAAACCGGCTCAGGTCTTGGCGGGAGTACATACAGTCTTTTGAGGATTTTGCAAATCATAAAGAATGATTATTCAGCAGTGATAACTCCCGTGGTTGTTGTTATTGCCGAACAGGCAAAAAATGCATTTTCTCAAAAAGGGTTTAAGACTATCTTGATAGCAGAGAAGGGCTTTATGGGAAAAGTTAATGTTTTTCGCAAGATGTTAAAGCAGGAGAATATTGATTGTGTTCATTGCAACAATCCTCCTTATGAGCATATCCCATTTATCATTGCTGCTAAATCAAGATTGCTTGATGTAACCTTACATTTTAGGGTTTCAAGAGAATTAACTTTGGCTGAAAAATTTATTGCTAAATTTGTTAAACATATATTTTCGGTTTCTTTGAGTGGAGAGACGGTAATAAAGAAAAGTTTAGGCGATTGTTATCCTGTCACAATGTTGGGTGATGGTGTTATTTTGTCCGAATATGAATGTGTAGCATCGAAGTCATTGCGAAGTGAATTGGGAATTGACAATGCGTTTGTAATAATTTTACCATCGACACTTCAGGCAGGAAAAGGACAAGATGTGACAATCTTGGCAGCAAAAAAAATAAAGGATAAAGGTTTAAATGTAAAATGGATTTTTGCCGGCTCTGAGCATTACCAAGCTGTAGGGTTTAGGTCAGAATTAGAAAAAATTATTATTAAGCACTCACTCGAAAATGATGTGAAAATAATTGGGCATCGAGACGACATTCCCGAATTATTATCGCTTTCCGACTTGGTGATTATGCCAAGTCGACTTACAGAAGGAATGCCGTGTGTAATTCTTGAAGCATTTGCTGCCGGCAAACCGGTGATTGCCTCAAGCTGTGGTGGAATGGGTGAAGCTGTAAGTGATAAAACCGGTGAGTTGTTGTCTTCTATTACTCCTGATGCTATTGCAGATGTTGTCGAAAGATTTTATCTTGATAAAGATTTACTTTTGCAAAAAGCAAGCGAAGCAAAAGAAAAAGCAATTAATGATTATGATATTGAAAAAATAACTAAAAAAATGCTTTCAATTATTCTTGATTCATAACTTGCAAACATATTTCCTCTAATTTCTTTGCAAAGTTGAAATCGGTAAATTGTTCAGATGTTTTTTTTGCCGAATGTCCTAATCTTTCCACTTCTTTTGGGTTATCTATTAGATGGCGAATTGCATCTTGCAACGCTTTTGGATTTTCAGGCTCAACAAGAATTCCATTTTTGTTGTTGACAATATAGTCATTAACCGATGATTCATTGTTTGAAATAATAGTTTTGCCGAGTCGCATCGCCTGCACAATTGTTGTTTGTCCGTGCGACCACTCTTCGCCGCGAAATAGCGGCACTACCACAAATTTAGAATCCTTTATGTTTTGCAGAAAATCGTTCAATGGTTTAAAATGTTCAATCTCAATGTTTTGCGGAATTTCTTTGCCATGCTTCACACACTCGTCATCTCTGGTAACCAATTTTAATTTTATATTCAAACCGCAAACCGCTTCAATCAAGGTGCCGTAGTCTCTCTTTGCCCTCCCTCCTGAAAAAATAAAACTTCCTTTTTCTTCAGAAAAATCCAAGTCATTTACCAAACTTGCTGGCAAAGGTATGTAGTGGTATCTATTTTTTACCGGCGATTTACTGTCTCTTACATCTCGTTCTTTGCTTGAATAAACAATTATCTTATCAAAAAACGGAACCAGGCGATAGCCAAATTCCAAATGACAGATGCAGATTAATTTTGTTTTTTTTAAAAGTCCCATTTTTTTGAGATGGGCGAACCATGGGTTTAATCGTGGAGCACTACCTATAAGAACAAGTCTTGGGTGAGTAACTAAGATTTTAATTATTGCTCTAATGAACAGTATGAGAGAATTGTGTCGCCAAGTAGACGTGCCACCAATTATCCATGAGTAGATAATGTTGGGGAAATTTTTACTTTCCTTGCTTTTCCAAAATGATTTTTTTGTGGTAACTACTAATATGTCTGAGGTTGTGAATTTGTTTTTTTTCACAATTATAGCCTCTTGAGGCTTTCCCAATTTAGTCCTGAATTCATACATGTTCCCTTTTCGAGAATAGTAGCATTAGAAGTTTCTTTGATTTTGCCAAGGACAATTCGACAATAAGGGCAGTCTTTTTTATCTCCGTTAACCATTGTCGAATTTTCAATAAACCCAAAACAACCTGCCGGGCTATTGAGTTCTGTAATGATTAGTCTTAAGCCGATGGTGTCGCCAATTGATAGTTGTTTGTTAGAAGTAAACACAATTTTTTTCTCTGTTCCCGTGCCAATTATTGCAGTAATTATTCCATTGGCAATTTCTTCTCCTTTCTCATTTAAAACATCGCAGGGGAATGATAAGATGGACTCTCCGTTTTGAATTTCAATCCCTCGAATGGAGTAGATAACCTCCGGTTTTGATTTTCCTTTTAGTGTTACAGGCGGTAATTTAATGGCAATTACACTGTTTTTTACAATATCATAAGTTGAGCTAGCGATAAAGATTTGTCCTCTACCGGCATTTGATTCTATTCTTGAGGCGAGGTTTACGTTGTCACCAATTAGGGTGAATTCAATTTTTTCTTCGCTACCAACATTTCCAGCAACGAAGTCGCCGGTATTGATGCCAATTCCCATAAATATGGGCTGTTCTCCTTCTGATTTTAGGGTATGATTAAAAACCCATTGGCTGTTTTGCATTTGTAGTCCGGTAAGGATTGCTCTTTCTTCATCACCTTTTATATGTTGTGGAACACTCCAAAATGCCATAATTGCATCACCGGCAAATTTATCAACATTTCCACCGTTGTTGTAAATGTGTTTTTGCATAATGGTAAAATAACGATTTAGATTTTTTACAACTTTTTCCGGTGGCATAGTTTCACTCATTCTAGTAAATCCAATAATATCGGAAAAGAATATTGTTCCTCTGTATTTTTTGCCACCCAGTTTGGTGTCAAGTTTGCCAGCCATTAGCATATCTACCATGTTTGGAGAAAAATACCTTTGGAGGTTTACTCGCCGTGAGGTTTCGGTTTCAATTTCTGCATATAGTTGCATATTTTTAACAGCGACTGCCGCTTGCGTGCTTATTCCGGTTAATATTTGAAGATCTTCTTCTGTGAAACTTTGGATTACACTTGCAGTATCTACTTGAATAAGTCCGAGGATTTTTTCATCAACCAGCAATGGTGCGCAAATCATGCTTCTGATTGAAAAATTGACAATCGACATTTGACTACTAAATCTGTCATCAGTCATTGCATCGTTAGATAATATTGAGCGTTTATTTTTTACTACTTCATTTATGATAGATTTGGAAATTGCTATTTCTTCGTCTGCAATATTTTTGTTTTTTCTTCGAGCCGCAATCGGAACAAGGTTGTTGTTGTCTTTGTCTTTGAGCATAATGAAAGTTCGTTCTGCATGTGGAAAAATTTCAAAGATAAAATCGATTATCTTTTCCATCAATACACTACTTTCAACAATTGTGCCGAGGGCAATGCTTATTTGACACATTGCCTGTAATCGTTTGACAGCATCATGCAATCCTTTGTCTGATTGCTCTTCAGGTCGAACGGCTGCCATGCTCATTGATGCATCAAGTGATAAGTTTACTGCAGGGGGTTCTAATTCAATCTCTTCATTCATTTTAAGTGCAAGCCCATCAAATTTTGGAATGAGCAACTCTTCTTCTTGTTCATTGTTTGTGAATTTAAGGAGGGTTGCGCCTATTTGAATTTCATCCCCTTCTTTTAGTTTTATAGCTTGCTCTGATTCTAAATTTAGATCGTTTAAAATGGTGCCATTTGCACTGTTTAGGTCTTACACAAAAAAAACATCATCTTCTTTGAATATTTTGATGTGCTGGCGACTTGCCCTGCCGTCCATAATCGTGATAGTGTTTTTTAAGCTCCTGCCAATTGTAGATTCATCTTTAAGGTTGTGGCTTTCTCCAGAGTTTGCCCCTTGAGTGATTAATATTTTTGCCATGATTTCCTTTTAAATGATATCTGAAGTTTAATCCATTAAACTATAATATTTATTTAACTTATCAATTCTTGGTTGTCAATATTTTTGCCAACCTCAACCGAAAACTTCTTGCCATAAATTATTATACTCATTAAATGTATAATGTGAATAGGAATTAATATGGCATCTTTTGTTTCCACAGGAATATATATGAGCGGATTAAGAAATTCAATCTTTGGAACACTTGTCCTTAAAACGGGTATTGTGACTAAAGAACAAGTTTTCGATTGCCTTAATGAGCAAAAGATCGCTCTGGGCAAAGGCAAAAAGCCTAGGCGGCTTGGTGAGATTATGGCTCACAAGGGGTATCTAACTGTTGAGCAAGTAAATATAATTTTGCAAAAACAAAAAGATGAAGCCAATAAAAATATAGAAAAAATCAATGACCTTAAGGTGCTTTCAGAGATAAAGTCAGGCGACAGTTTTGGTGTTTACAAAGTTCTTCATAAACTCGGTGTAGATGCAAATGGAGCAACTTTTAAGGCAAAGAACAATACTAACGGAATGTTGGTGAGTCTCAGGATTCTTTCTCGAGAATCAATGAGAGATAAAGGGTATCTTAAACTTTTTGAGAGTCACGCGAAAAAAGCATCTAAGCTTGATCATCCAAATATTGTAAAGATTATTACTGCTGGTTCTGTAAATGGTCGGCTATATTATACTTCTGAGTATATTGAGGGAGTCAGTGTCAGGAGGCTTCTTGAGGGAGACAAGCTTATTAACGCTAAATTGGTGGTTGAGATTGGCATTGCTGTTTTAGATGCTCTTGAATACGCCCATAAGAAAGAGATTTTTCATCGACATCTTTCGCCCTCATGTATAATTATACTCCCAGATAAGAGCATTAAAGTTTCAGGGTTTGGTGCAGTTCCAAAACCCATAGAAAATCTTGCAGAACTGACTAGAAATACTGACGACACTCCATTTTACATAGCACCAGAGCAGGCTGGTGATGATGGTAACTCTTGTTTTGATGCCAGAACCGACATCTATTCTTTAGGTAGTATTTTATACCATGCCTTCGCCGGCAAACCACCATATAGCGGATCAAGCGTAGAAGAGGTTCTCTTGCAAATAGTAGCCTAAATGGGAACTTTACTTGATTAAGTATTGCATTTAAGCTGGTGATTCTCAGCATGTTGCATTACTTAATCACGGGGCTTAACCATATTATATTACAACATATTTCAAAACGACAGAGGCAATC
>CAMZKK010000180.1 GCA_947311175.1 uncultured Planctomycetota bacterium
CAGGTGGGCAGCAACAACGACTATGTATTGCTAGAGCACTAGCGGTAAAGCCCGATGTCCTCTTGATGGACGAACCGGCTTCGGCATTAGATCCACGCTCGACAACAAAGATAGAAAACCTTATCTGCAAGCTTAAGTCAGAACTCACCATTGTTATTGTAACTCATAATATGCAACAAGCAGCAAGGGTATCAGATTACACTGCATTTTTCTATGAAGGAGATTTGGTAGAGTATGGAGAGACAGAAAGATTATTTACAAATCCAGTAGAGAAACAAACAGAAGATTATATCACCGGACGATTCGGTTAGAGCGAAATTTAGCAATAAGGAAATATTATTATGACAATACACCTACAAAGAGAGATTGAAAAACTAAAAAAATTAATTTTATCATTAGGAGCAATGGTTGAAGAAAACCTAAGCGATGCAAAGAAGACAATTTCTTGCTACGACAAAGATGTTGTCGTAAAGGCGAATAAAAGAGATAGTGAGGTTGATGCAATGGAGGTTGAAATTGAAGAAGAGTGTTTAAAAATTCTTGCCCTTCATCAGCCGGTAGCTATTGATTTGCGATTTGTAATTAGTGTTTTAAAGATAAATAACGACTTGGAAAGAGCAAGCGATTTAGCAACAAACATTGCCAACCAGTCAAAAATGTTTTCAAATAATCAAAATCTTTGTCCAATAGATTTCAATAAAATGTTTGAAATTGTTCAATCTATGCTAAAAGATGCTCTTGATTCTTTAGTTACAATGGATATAAAGCTGGCAAACAAAGTTTGCGGTGACGATGAGCTTGTTGATCAAAAGAGAAGTGATGTCAAAAACAAAACCATAGCATTAATCAAAGATGATGCGAGCAAAAGTAATTCATTTATTGCCACCTTAATCGTCAGCAGGAACTTAGAGCGGATTGCAGACCTCGCCACAAATATTGCCGAAGATGTTATATATATGGTTGAAGGAAAAATAGTAAGACATTTATCCTAAATTTCGCAACTATAATTTAGAAACAGGTGCCTCTGAATTATTCACAATTGATTGTGGCTTAATCTTCACATCAACTGTGAAATTTAGATTTACTCAAGCGACTTCATAATTGATTTTATTTTATTTTTAATCTCTTCTTTTTTTAATTTCTTGTCGCTATTATCAAAAAGTTCTTCCGGAATTTCTTTAAGAAATCTACTTGCTTTAACAATCGTGCTTGACCCCCTAGATGATTTACCTTTGGAGTATGACATAGTTAACCTTTCTTGGGCACGGGTAATTCCGACATAAAGCAATCTTCTTTCTTCAGCAATTTCCGCAAACTCGACACTATTTTTATGCGGTATCAAGCCTTCTTGCATACCTACCAAATACACATACGGAAACTCCAAGCCCTTTGCGGAATGAAGAGTTATAAGTTTTATCGCATTTGCTTCTGCTTTTTTTTCTTTATCATTATCATCTTTGGAAAAAAGTGATAACTCTTGCAGGAAGTCAGAAAGGTCTGAATCTTTATTTTTGGCCATAAATCTTTTCAGGCTATCGCCAACCTCATATGCCATACTGAGGCGAGAGCTGACATCAAATGAGTCATCATACAGATGCTCGACCTCTCGATGATACTCAACTCCTTTAATTATCATCTCGACCAAATTGTCGTAATTTTTCCCCTCGACTTGTTTAATGCCTGCCTTAAGTAATGAATAAAGCTGACTTGCACCTGCTTGTGCTCTAGCAGTTAATCCGATAATTTCACCAGCCTTGCCGAGGGCATCCAAAATAGTTATTTGGTTTTTTATTGAATATTCGGTAATACGTTCAATTGATTTATTGCCAAGATTTCTTGACGGAATATTAATAATTCTCAACAAAGAACTTTCATCTTGCGGATTGGCAATAACTGCAAGGAAGGATAAAATATCTCGAACCTCTTTAAAATCAAAAAAACTCTGACCGCCAATAACCACATACTTCATTTTTTGTGCTTGAAGTTCAGTTTCAAAGGCACGAGTCTGTCCGTTTGTTCGAAAAAGGATTGCGTGGTTCTGCGGTTTATTTCCATTTTCTACTGAACGCTTAACCATCCGAATCACTCGTTCCGCCTCTTCGACAACATCTTCTGCCTCAATCAAATATATTGGCTTCCCTTCGCCTTTGTTTGACCAAAGAGTTTTTCCTACTCGATCTTCATTTTCTGCAATCAATGCATTCGCTGCCTTTAGGATGGTATTTACAGAACGATAATTTTCTTCAAGCCGAATAACTGTTGTGTTTTTAAATATTTTATCAAAATTTATAATATGCTTTGGCTTTGCTCCACGCCAAGAATAAATTGATTGGTCATCATCTCCAACCACACAAATATTATTATATTTTTTTGCAAGAATTTTCAAAAACTCAAACTGCACATCATTGGTATCTTGAAATTCATCTACTAAAATAAATTTGCATCGTTCCTGCCAATAAGCCAAAACATTGGCATCTTTTTTCAAAACTTCCAAAGCATTAATCAAAAGGTCATCAAAGTCCATTGAATTTGTGGCTTTGAGATTTTCCTGATACTTTCGATAAACTGCCGACACTGCGTATTCATAATCCTCTACCGCAGCTCTTTGATATGCTTGTTGACTAATTCCGTTACTCTTACATTTTGAAATTTCAGACTGAATTACTTCAGGCTTAACATCACCAACCCCTTTAACTGTCCTCATACCTTTACGAATAATTGACAACTGCTGCCCCATATCAAGGATTGAAAAATTCTTTCGATACCCTAATACTTCAGCATCACGTCGCAAAATTTTAACACAAAGGCTATGGAATGTTGAAATAATAAGCCCTGATACTGCCTTTTTCCCTAGTTTTTTGACAACCCTCTCTTTCATTTCCTTAGCAGCCTTATTGGTGAAAGTTACCGCAATTATTTGCTCGGCAGTAGCCTTACCACTCTTCAAAATATGAGCAATCCTGCTAGTGACAACGCTGGTCTTCCCTGTGCCAGCACCAGCCAACACCAAAACCGGACCAAGTATTGTTTCTACAGCTTTTTTTTGTTGAGCATTCAATTGTTTTTTGACCATTAACAATCCTTATCATTCATCCTAAATTTGAGGTCAAAAGTATACAAATTTAACTCAATCTCACATAGGATTATTTGAATAATCTCAAATTCTAGCTGAATAATTTAAATTCATAGGTTTTGGATTTTGATATAGATAACGACTGTTGTTTTTGTCAGTAGCATATCTAATCATAATCATTGTCAATAACCAAAAAGGAAATGCTGTTGGAC
>CAMZKK010000181.1 GCA_947311175.1 uncultured Planctomycetota bacterium
AAGGAAGCAAAATTTTACATCTATCAAACCATCGAAAATGGCTGGAGCCGTGATGTATTAGAGTTGCAGATAAAATCAGATTTATTTGAGCGACAAGGGAAATCGATTACAAATTTCAATCAAACATTACCCAATCCACAGTCTGATTTGGCACAGCAAACAATAAAAGATCCTTATTCTTTTGACTTTCTTACAATGACACAGCCGTATAACGAAAGAGATGTTGAGCTGAAACTGATTGAACATATTTCAAAATTTCTACTGGAATTAGGGAAAGGATTTGCCTTTGTGGGACGACAATATCACCTTGAAGTAGATGAATCTGATTACTATATAGATTTGTTATTCTATCATACAAAGTTAAAATGCTATGTGGTTATTGAGCTTAAAAACACAAAATTTATCCCTGAATATGCCGGTAAACTTAATTTTTATCTATCGGCAGTCGATAGCCTGGTGAAGGCTGAGGATGACAATCCTACAATTGGAATTTTGCTTTGCCGAAACAAAAAGAAAATTGAAACAGAATTTGCCTTGCGTGGTGTTTCACAACCCATAGGAGTAAGTGAATTTACATTAACAGAAGAATTGCCCGATAATCTTAAAGGGAATTTACCTACTGTTAGTGAGATAGAGGCAGAACTTGAAAAAAAGGAAGCCAATGAGTAAATTTACAGAAGCTAAACTTGAGCAGGCTTTTACCCAGCTTTTAGAAAATGAAGGTTTCCTGCATTTTTTGGGCAATACTATTATACTATTTCTAGAGCAGATGACGAAGTATTGATTGAAGAAGAGAAGAGGAATGTAAACGATATACAACACTGTGGTGCATAAGGTAATTCTTAAAAATATGGAGTGAGGGTGAAGTATGAATGAAATAATTTGTCCAAATTGTAAAAAAGCTTTCAAAATCGATGAGGCAGGATTTGCCGAGATACTAAAGCAGGTTCGTGATGGTCAATTTGAAGAAGAGCTAAATAATCGACTTTCTCTTGCTGAAAAAGAAAAATTAAATGCGGTGAAATTGGCAGAAGCAAATATCAAAAACACCTTACAGGAAAAACTCGCAAAAAAAGACAAGGAGCTTACGGAATTAAAGGCTAAAAGCGATACTGAGCTTGCGGAGAAATTAGCAAAGAAAGAAACTGAAATTGCTAAAATGAAGTCAAGAATCGAAAATTCAGAAACTGAGAGAAGGTTGGCTGTATCAGAAGCCACTAAGAAGATTGAGCAAGAAAGAAATGAGCTTGCGAGTGAGTTAAAGAATAAAGAAACCGAAAAAGAGTTACTTGAGAAATCACTAAATGAAAAGCATCTCGCTGTTTTAAGGGCAAAAGATGAAGTGATAAAATTAAAAGATGAAGAAATTGCCCTTCGTAAGGATATGAAGCTTAAGCTCTCTACTAAAATGATTGGTGAAACGCTTGAACAACATTGCGAAGCAGAGTTCAACAAATTGAGAGCAACAGGTTTTAAGAATGCCTATTTTGAAAAAGATAATGATACCCGCTCTGGAAGTAAGGGGGATTTTATTTATCGTGAAACTGATGACGCAGGTAATGAAATAATTTCTATAATGTTTGAAATGAAAAATGAAGGAGATGAGACTGCTACGAAAAAAAGGAATGAGGATTTCTTTAAAGAATTAGATAAAGATCGCAACGAAAAGAAATGTGAATACGCTGTTATGGTATTACTTTTAGAGGCTGACAGCGAGTTGTATAATTCGGGAATTGTAGATGTTTCGCATAAGTTTGATAAGATGTATGTCGTCCGCCCTCAATTTTTTATTCCTATCATCACACTGCTTAGGAATGCGGCAATGAATTCACTAAAATATAAAGCAGAGTTGAATTTGATTAAAAACCAGAACTTAGATATTACCAATTTTGAAGAAAAGATAAATGCATTCAAAACAGGTTTTGCAAAAAATTATGATTTAGCAAGTCAAAAGTTTAAAACCGCAATTGATGAGATTGACAAAACCATAACTCATCTTCAAAAAACAAAGGCTGCTCTTTTGTCATCAGAAAATAATTTGCGTCTAGCAAACAATAAAGCCGATGACTTGACAATAAAAAAACTAACCAAAGACAATCCAACAATGAAAGCAAAATTTGACAGCATAAACGATGCTGTTGAATGACTGTATATTTTTAATTATTTCCCAATAAAAGCTTTAGTGTGCCAATACCTGTCCAACTATGGCAGTAAAATAATTAAGTTATCTTCAATATTTGTGGTTTGGATTTTTCAGGCATTTTTAGTTGCGATAGGTATGTGTTTAACTATCATTGGGTTTTTATTATACTTAACTCTTGTTTTAAATATATAAAGGATATAATAATGAAACGATCACATAATTGCGGAGAATTAAAAGCGACAGATGTTGATAGCGAGGTTACTGTTTGCGGTTGGGTGCAAAATCGGCGGGATCATGGAGGCGTGCTGTTTGTTGATTTGCGTGACCGTTATGGCCTAACCCAGGTTGTGTTTGATCCGGATGAGGTTGGTGAACAGATGGATATTGTTCATCGCTTGCGGAGTGAATGGGTCATTCAGGTTAAAGGAAAGGTTAGCCATAGGCCGGAAGGAACGATAAATCCTAAAATGCCTACCGGTGAAATTGAGGTTCGTAGCAAAACGATTACTGTTCTTTCTTCTGCGATTACTCCACCCTTTGAAATTGGTGATTACTCTGAGAGCAATGAAGAGCTTCGTTTGACTTATCGCTATCTTGATTTGCGACGAACTAGAATGCAAGAAACATTTATGGTTAGGCATAAGGTTATGCAGGCAGTTAGGAAATCATTAGATGGACAGGACTTTATGGAGTTTGATACCCCTATCCTTGCAAAATCCACTCCAGAGGGTGCTCGTGATTATTTGGTTCCGAGTAGAGTTCATAGCGGTGCATTTTATGCCCTTCCGCAAAGTCCACAGATATTTAAACAGATTTTAATGATTTCCGGTTTTGACCGTTATTTTCAAATTTGTCGATGCTTCCGAGATGAAGATTTGCGGGCAGATAGGCAACCTGAATTTACTCAAATAGATATTGAAATGAGTTTTGCCGATGCCGAAGATGTGATGAAGGCAACGGAGAAGATGTTTAAAGAGTCATTTAAGATTATTGGGGTAGAGATTGAATCTTCATTTGCGAGAATGTCTTATCGAGAAGCAATGGCAAAGTACGGTACCGATAAGCCAGATCTTAGATTTGGGCTTGAGTTGACCGATGTTGCCGACCTTGTTAAAGATTCAGATTTCAAAGTATTTACCGGAGCCATTGAAAGAGGAGGAATTGTTAGAGCCATCAAAGGACCGAAGATGAATTCTTGGTCTAGAAAACAAATGGATAATCTTGCAAAGTTGGTGGCAATTCACGGAGCAAAGGGGCTTGCATATATTAAGATTGGTGATGATGGAGAATATGGCGGACCGATTGTTAAGTTCTTTAAGAAAGAGGCAATTGATGCCATTAAAGAACGACTTGGTGCAGAGAATGGCGATTGTATGATGTTTGGTGCTGATGATTCGAGTGTGGTTTTGCCGGCAATGGCATTGCTTAGAAATCATCTTGGCAAAGAACTTAAACTGTATGATGAAAAGGAATTTAATTTCGTTTGGGTTACTGAATTTCCACTATTTGATTGGAGTGAAACCGATAAACGTTGGACATCTTGTCATCATCCCTTCACTATGCCTTATGAAGAAGACTTGCCTTTACTTGATAAAATAATTGCTGGTGAAAAAGATGTGTTTATTCGTTCTGATGCCTATGACCTTGCCCTTAACGGTGTTGAGGTTGGTGGTGGTTCGGTGAGGATTCACAATAGCGAGGTTCAAGAAAAAGTCTTTCGTGCTCTTAATATTAGCGAAGAAGATATTAAGGAACGATTCGGATTCTTTGTTGAAGCATTAAAATATGGTACTCCACCTCATGCCGGACTTGCGGTCGGTCTTGACCGTATGGTGGCAATGATGCTGGGATATGAAAACATTCGCGAAGTAATTGCGTTTCCAAAAACTCAAAAGGCAACCTGCTTGATGTCTGATGCTCCTGGTGAGGTTGACGAAAAGCAGGTCAGAGAGCTTAGTCTTTCAATTAGAAAAACAAAGGAAGATAGCAAATAATCAATTTAGGTAAAAATGCAAAAAAAAACATTACAACCCTCACGAATCATTTCAGTAGGCAAGGCATCAGAGATTATTGGCTGTGCCTTGCTGGTGATTTCTTTTTCAACCTTGTTTGGTTGGATAGCCGGTGCGGTTTATGGGTGGGGGCGCCCTTTTTGGGGGCAGAGCCAAATCGACAACAGTTTACCTAATGAAGACAACATAATAAACACTGTGGAGTCGTCAATAGAGAAAAACCCTAAAAATGAGTGGCTAATGATTTTGCTTGCTGGACAATTTTTGCATAAAGCAAATAGGGTAATTGGTTCTGATAAATATTTTAATGAAGCGATAGTTATGGCAAGAATGGCTTGGAGCGTTCATTGTAAAAATCTTGGTAACAATCAAACTTTTGCTGTTCCAAGTACATTTAAACTAAGAATGAATGAGGCAGATATTCTTTTTGAGTGTAATAAAAAAAATGAAGCGAAAAAAATTTATGAAGAATTAATGTCATTTATAAATGATAACCTCAAAATCGTATCTATGATTAACAATGATGTTTTTGCAACATTTTATAATAATTATGCATATTATTTATTAACAAAAAAAAATGTTTCTGCTGATGATATAAATGTAGCATATAATCTTATTAAACAATGCCTAAAATCATCACCAAAGGCGAGTTCAAATCCAGCATTCTTAGATACTCTTGCTCTTGTTTTGTATAAAAAAGGAAGAAAAAATGACGCTTTGCAGGCTACGGAAGATGCCTTAGTTAGGGCGGAAGGAACATCTCTTTATCAATATATTAAGCGTTACGAAATGTTGGCTCACTAATGGGGGAGTAAAGATGGAAATGACAATTGATGATCAACCTAATCTTTTAAAATTAATAATGAAAGGCTCTTTTGATAAACTATCGGCAGATTGGCTTGAGGTGCTATCTAATCGCATCACGAAAGTTCCGGTCGATGTTTTGATTAACCTTAAAGATGTTACTTATATTAATAGTAAAGGATTAGGAGCACTTTTTTCTTTACATAAGCACATTGAGGATAACGGGTATCATATATTTTTTAGTCAAATTCCGAAAGAGATATTAGAAATTTTTGAACTTGCCGGTTTACAGCACATTTTAAGAATTTACAAATCTGATGACGAAGCGATGGAGGCAATCGCTATCAATCAGCAAGATAAAATTTGAGTTTAAACCTTGCATAGGAGAAAAAAATGATTTTTGAAAATATTATAAAAGTTGAAATCCCAGAAAATATTTCTAATGGCGCTGGCTTTTCAGTGTGGATGCATACCGATGGTGAGGTTCCCTTTTCACAAATAATCATTTTACAAGATGATGGCCATGAGTGGATTGTCAAAGATTCGCTGGTAACCCTTGAAGAGCCCGGCATCTATAAATTTTCAATTCCTGCCGAGGCTTATGGCTTGGAAAGGATTTCATTAAAAATTGAAGGCTGTAAAAAACACGATATTGGCACCGCTAATCCAAATGATTGGGTTACTG
>CAMZKK010000182.1 GCA_947311175.1 uncultured Planctomycetota bacterium
ACACTAAGAGATTCGCATCCTTTGTCGAAAGTAATCCCACCTTTTACTCTGATGTGGAGGTCTTCGCCAACTTGCCTTACAATATCTTCTCCAATCAGATTATCTATCCACTTTTGTGGTATTTTGTTCTCGCCATTTATTAGCCCGAGGATGTTACCGGTGATTGAACCTGTGCTATCACTGTCACCACTATGGTTAATCGAAAAAACAATTCCTTTTTTGAAATCACTTTCATAGACAAGGCTGGCAAACAAAGACATTGACAATGATTCTTCGGCAATCCAGCCTTCCCCTAACTCTTCAATCAACTCCACTGTAGTCTCTATATTTTCAGTTTTTACTTTATTGAATAAATTAAGTGCAGAATCAATTGCTTCCATAGTCTCATCATGATTATCCCATTTTTTAAGAATACTTTTTGCATTTTTGATTGCGTCTAAGAGTTTTTCCCCAATCGCTAAATCTGAAATTATTGAGGCAAGAACTCCTGCACTAAGATAACCTGTTGGGTGACCATGTGTAATTGCCGATAACTCACAGCCAACCGTAAATGCTTTTTCATTTTTACCATAATACATCAAACCAACCGGAGCTATTCGCATTATTGTGCCACAACCCTTACTATCGTTAATCGGTTCTTTGATAGTTCCGGCAACTCCACTCCTTAACGCAGATACCACGGTATTGCCCGGAGCTCTTTGCTTGTAAAGTGTTTTTTGTTTTATCAACCATCCCTTTTCAACATCATACACTCCATCTTTGATATTTTCTTTATTCACTTCTATATTTTGAGTATGCAACCACCGAAGGTATGAATGATGAGTAATTGTATTTAATGCCCCACCAGTTCCTCTTGATACTCCCCGATGCTCGGCTCTCAATAACCCCTCTGCGGTAAACAACACCATTTGGGTATCATCGGTAAATTCACCATAACCATTTTCAAATTCAATAAAGTTAGAAACTCCATCTTTTCCAAATACTTTTCTAATTTGGGCTGACTTCATAAATTCAATTGCTGCCCCTAATGCATCTCCTACCGCTCCTCCTAAAATACATCCTACGTAGTCAGCTTTAGATTTTTTTTCAATTGATTTATCATTCATTAATTTTCCCTTCCTAATCTAAATTCCGCAGTTTTCTGCAAAATTTAAAATATATTTTTCTTGCTCAAAAGTTTCAGGAGATTGTTTGATTTTAGATTTTGGACATTGTTGCCACAACTCTCGCAAGCGAGACAATGTCTTGTCTCCTTTATACCCATGTCGTGCCAACCAACAAGCAATAATTACCCCTGTTCGTCCGACTCCACCCCAACAATGCACGTAAACCATTTCCCCCTGCTCTATGTATTTATCTATTGTGTCGAGGACAGTTGTTGTCAGCTTAGTAGATTCAGGAACACTTGCATCTTTAATTGGAAATTGCAGATGAGTTGCCTCACCAATCATATTTGAATAAGGTGATAACTTATCATCTTTTTCTGTCAAATCAATAAAAACCGTAACTCCAAAAGAAAGCAAGGCATTGATTTTTTTTTGAGATGATTTTTCATCTATATTTCTGGGATATTCTCCGGCAAGCAATTTGTTAGGCTCTACCCAATAACAATGCTCAATCGGTTTTGTTTGCTTTTGCATCATACTAATCAATCTCCAACATTTTTAAACACAGATTAGGAAAGTTTATTCCAGCAACCTTTGCTGATTTTGGCAAAAGACTATGAGGAGTTAGTCCCGGGATTATATTTAGCTCCAAAGAATATGGATTAGATAAATTATCCAACATAATATCCACTCTTGCCAAACGATTAACCTCTAACGCATAAAATGTTTGTAATGCCAATTCATTAACCTTATTTTCTGTATTTAAATCTAAACTTGCAGGGCAGATATATTCGGTCTTATCATCTTGATATTTTGCTTGATAGTCATAAAAACTGCGATTTGTCTTTAATTCAATAATCGGTAATGTCTCCCCATCTAAAATACTAACCGATAATTCCCTCCCATCAATATACTGCTCTAGCATTACTATCTTGCTAAATCGAAATGCTTCTTCTGTAAACTTATAAATATCATCAATCGAATGAACAAGGCTAACCCCTTGTGAGCTCCCTGCCATTATCGGTTTCATTACTAAGGGAAAACCCCACCCTTTTGTCTGCATCATTAAATCATCAGCGGTTTTCCCACTTACCCATTTTGGAGTATTTACTCCGCCTTCAATCATTAATTTTTTTGCCTTAATTTTATCAAATGAATTCCTACATCCTTTTTCAAGACTTCCGGTGAAGGGAATATTATTTTCAGAAAGAATGCATTGTAAGTCACCACCCTCTCCGAATTCTCCGTGAAGGGCGATGAAAACAACATCTGTTCCATTTAATTTTTGCAGAGGCAAGGTATTGTCTTCTAAGATTAAAAGCTCAACCGCTATCTCGGTTGATGACAATGCCTGATACACCGCCTTACCACTCTCTATCGACACTTCACGCTCGTCAGATTCTCCGCCAGCTAAGATTACGCAGGATGAAAATTTACTTAAACCCATATCTTAACTTCCAAATCAAGCATAACCCCAAATGAAGCACAAACTCTCTTTTGTACTCTATCAATCAATTTTACCACATCGTCATAAGTGGCATTACCATTATTAATAATAAAATTTGCATGCACCGCACTAACTTCTGCCCCACCCTCTTGCCATTCTTTACAACCGGCACGATCAATCAATTCGCCAGCACTTATCTTTGGTGGATTTTTAAAAATACAACCTGCACTAAATTTGTCGGTTGGCTGAGTAGAGTTTTTTTTATCAATCATTAACGAGTATCTTTTTTCTATCAATTCAGGAAAATCTTTGCGGAAGTCAAGTTTGACTTCAGTGATAATCAAATCTTGCAAATTACTATGCCGATAATTAAATAATAGATTACTACGATTCAGCACCGATACTCTACCAGCCATATCAACAACCGTAACCTCCTTTACTCGTAGTCCTATCGCATAACCGGTAGAGCCTGCATTCATCAATACTGCTCCTCCAATTGTTCCGGGAATACCTGCAAGATATTCAATACCTGCCATCCCTTCATTTTTAGCGATTTGTGATACTTTTGACAAAGAACAACCTGCTCCAACAGTCATTGTGTTATTTATTTCATCAATTTCAATATCACTAAAAGCGTCACTCGTTAATGAAATTACTATACCATCTAAACCCTTATCAGAAATTAAAAGGTTACTCCCACCACCAAGGACATAAAATCTAATTTGTTTTTTTTCGGCATCAATCAATAAATCTCTCAACTCATCGTGATTTTTTGGCTCTGCAAACCACTCAGCATTACCACCAATCTTAAAGGTGGTCATTGGTGCAAGTGGCACATTGTTATTAATTTTTCCTTTGTAATTTTTCCACAAACTCATTTGGGCTTTCTCCTATATCCCCTGCTCCAAGAAACAGAATTGTATCATCTGATTTTATAATATCTACCAATAAATTGGCAAGCATTGGTTTTGCAACCGGTCCAAAAACAATGCATTTTTCGCTGTTAATTGCATCTGTTATTAATTTAGAAGTAGTCAGACCGTCAGGTTTTTCCCGTGCTGGATAAATATCTAACACCACCACAATATCTGCAATCTCTAATGCTGTGGCGAATTCAGAACAAAACATTTTTGTCCTACTAAATAAATGTGGCTGAAAGATTGCAATCAATCGTCCTTCCGCAAGATGCCGAGTAGTCAATAAGGTTGTATTGAGCTCAACCGGATGATGGGCATAATCGCTAATAATTTTAAGGTTGCTATCAATTCCAGTTTCAAAAATCTGAAACCTTCTTTCAACCGATGTCAATGAACAAACATATTCCGTTGCATTTTCCAAGCCAAAACCAAATTCTTTTGCAATGGCTAAGGCAAGTAATAAATTTTGAACATTGTGCCGACCCGGAATATTTAACAAAGCTGGTTCGGCATTTCCCGATATTTTCACCCTCTGCGACAACCCCATAGTTTCCAGATTTTTGACAAAAATATCTGCCTCTAAATCAAATCCCACACTTAATTTATTGACCGATGTTTCATTATATACCTTAGCCAAGTTTTCATTGTCAATACATGCAATTAACAGCCCTTCACTACCAACACCACTAGCAAACGATTGAAAGGCATCAAATAGGGAATCATCATTTTTGTAATAATCAAGATGATCAATATCAATATTTGTGATTACTCCCACATCAACATCAGCTGCCAAAAAAGAGCCGTCACTTTCGTCAAGCTCGACTACACATATTTTTTTTCCACCAACAAGCACGTTGCTATCACTATTATTTGGCACTCCGCCCATAATTACCGTAGGATTAGCACCGAGTAATTTTAACAATTGTCCGGCAAACCAAGTGGTCGTAGTCTTACCGTGAGTTCCACAAATCCCAACAACTCGCTCATAACCTTTTAATAATTTTGCCAAGAAATCACCACGGCGATAAATTACAATACCAAGCCCTTTTGCCCTTGATAATTCCTCGTTATTATCTTTAATCGCAGAGGTATAGACCAAAATATCAACTCCGACTAAATGTTCAGGATTATGCCCAACAACGACATCAGCACCAAGCTTGCTCAATTTATCCGTCATCTCATTATATTCACGATCGCAGCCACTAACAACAGCCCCTGCATCTAATGCAAGAATGGCTAAGGCACTAACCCCAATTCCGCCAATGCCCATAAAGTGAATATGTTTTCCATTAAGTTTATTTTCCATTAATACTATTTTGTGAATTACACCAGACAAATCAATCTGAATTTTAAAATGAAAACAACAAATTATTTTGCGATACAAACTTCATAGTATGGTATTTATTTGTATTTGTTAACATCAAATAAATAATTGACAAGCAGGGTGACAGCTATACACTATATTGTACATGTACAAGAAAGGTCGCAAAAAGGATAACAAATGAAAGCTATTTCGTATACGTCAGCAAGAAGTAATCTAGCAAAAACAATGCATCAAGTATGCACTGATCATGATCCGGTAATAATAACACGAAAAGGCAATGAGGCTGTAGTAATGCTTTCACTTGAGGATTATGAATCCATAAACGAAACAGCGTATTTACTTCAAAGCCCTAAAAATGCCAGAAGGTTAATAGAAGCAATAGACGAATTGAATTCTGATGAAGGAACAGAAAAGGATTTAATTGAATGAAATTAATTTTTTCTGAATATGCATGGGAGGATTATATCCATTGGCAACAAAAAAGTAAAAAAAATTAA
>CAMZKK010000183.1 GCA_947311175.1 uncultured Planctomycetota bacterium
ACAGAGGTTTCTTCTGTTGTTGAATATATATTGAATATCACCGGTGTCTTGCAATTTATATTCAACAACAGAAGAAACCTCTGTCTATATAGATACAAATACCTATTCAAAAATACTTGTCAAATACCTTAATTGCTCCCAATCAACACAAAATACCTATTCAGGTGGAGTAACTCCCAAGTCATCATGGATACTTGTTGATGCAAAAAGAGTGCAAGAAAATTTAAGCAATGAAGTAAGCAATTTGAGTTATAAGCACAAATATACCATTGATTGTATCTTAAAAAGTTTACTTTTGCAAAAAAAACTAAACTTCAGTATTGTTGACGCAATTAGTCAGAACAACGAATTCCTAAATTTAATATCTGCTAATAATCCTCAAAACACCCCTTTCTTCATAAAGCCTGAATACATCTCAGAAAGATTGACAGACATAGAGTATTATGTTGCCGATTTTAGCTACACAGAAAAGAATACCTCATTAAATATAACACTTATCCCTAAGGGAAATTTAATTCCTTTATGGCAGATAGAATTGATAATCTCTCCAAATAAAAACCACACGGCAAGCTTTACTTTACCTGGGAGAATTTTGGTTGAGGGAAAATATATCCTCAAAATTGAAAACCAAGATACTTTTAAAAGTAATTCTATTGAGCTTTTAATTACAAATAAACAGGATAATACAGCAGAAGAAGTGGCAATATTATGCTATGGCAAACAGTTATCAAAAGGCCTTGGTATTGGCTGTGCAACCAATAGAAATGATTTTACCGTTATTTTAACTATGGGTAATTCAATCTTAGAGCACAACACAGGCGAATTAACAAACGCTATTCAAAGCACAAAAAATGGTGGAGTCACAATGTTCCTTTCGCCATCAAACGATACCTTTAAAATCTTACATAATGCCGGAGTTTTACCGGAATTAATTGAAGTCAAAAAACTGAACAGTAGTCAAAATTTTTACTGCATAGGGGATGAGAATTTATTTTATGAACTTCCGGATATTGAAAGGAATTTTTTCGTATGGGATACAATGTATCCTAAAACTGCATTAACTGCCAATATTGGAAAAAATTATTGTGAAGTAATCCTTCCTTTTGATAATCAAAATTATTCAGCAGTATTAGAGGTTGAGTACGGACTTGGCAAAATAATTTTTACAACATTTAATTGGCTCAATGCACTTTCTATAAGCAATATTGCAGATATTTTTCTTAACAGACTAATTAAGTTTTTCGAACAATCAAAGCTTCCAGAAATACCCTTATCCAATGACACTACTATTTTGAATACCTTAAATAATATCAAAGAAAAATACCGAAAATATCGGGTTATCGGACCATTTACCATCCAGCACAAAAGCAACTCTGAATCATCTCTCAAAATAGATGCTCTTGCAACCATTTTCAAGCCTGAAGAAATTAATTCAAGCAAAGAAACTTTTATTGTGAACAACGAGCGAACTCTTCGCTGGCGTGAAATCTATACGCATAATCATAGTAAATCTAAGATAAATCTTATCCCATTTATCAATAGCAATAAAAATTCCATAATTTACCTAACAACAGAAGTTAATCAAGATGGCAGACATATTGTCGAAATAGATTCAATATACCCCTTCCGCCTGATATTAAATAATCAATTGATTTTTGAAAAGCCCACAGGATATAATGGTGAACTCAAGCTCAATTTGAAAAAAATCAACAATACGCTTATCTTTAAGGTTTTTATTCAAAATACCAACTACCAAAATGCATCTATCTGCCTAAAAATATCAACTTCTGGCAAACAATAATACCATTTGTTTCACTTGACAAAGTAAAACAATATATTATCTTAAACATAGATTTACTAATATCTTAATTATTAACCGAAGGAGAAAATTATGAAATTTCTAATAGTCGATGACTCTTCAACCATGAGAAGAATAATTTGCAACTCTGTCAAAACCCTTGGGGATGTTGAGATTGTCGAAGCGGGCGACGGCGTTGAAGGATTAGCAGCTTTTGAAAAAAACCCTGACTGCACCATGATTCTCACCGACTGGAATATGCCAAATATGAATGGATTAGCATTCTTGACTAAGGTCAGGGAAACCAATAAAGACATCCCAATCGTTATGATCACTACTGAAGCTGAAAAACAAAATGTAGTTACCGCAATCAAGGCTGGAGCCAATAATTATATTGTTAAACCTTTTACTCCTGATGTTTTAAAGGAAAAGATATCACCACTGCTATAACTTAGGAAATAAAAAGGAAGAATCGACATGAAAATTATAATTATAACCAATACTCCAACTACCGGTAACATCGTAAAAGGTGCTTTTCAGCAGGCGAAAATCGCTGATACAGAAACCGTTATGCTTTCAGATGGTGAAGGAATAAAAGATCATATCGTAGATGGTGAGACTGTTATTTTGGTTGATTGGGAAGATAAAGACCCGGAAATTAATGCCGCAATTATTAAAACAATCAACCTCAATCATAGTGCTACCCCCACCTTAATACTCGCAACTAAGCAGTCTTCATCAAGCACCTTTGCTGGAATGAAAAATGGGGCAAAGGGAATTATCACCAAACCAATCGACCCGGAACAAATGATTAAAGCCATTGCAAATACCTTAAAATCAAAAAAAGGGAAACCTGCGTCAGTAAATGTAGAATTTATCAACCCTTTTATCGAGTCAACCAAAAATGTTTTTAAGACAATGGTTAATATTGATGTTGAGAGAGATAAACTTTACCTCAAAGAAGGTCATGAAATGTATGGCGACATTTCAGGGGTGATGGGGCTCTCTGGTGCAGCAACAGGCTCTGTAGTCATTTCACTACCGAAAGGCATTGCGCTTAAAGCAGTGGGAAATATGTTAGGGGAAGAAGCCGGCACAGAAATTACTGCAGACACCTGTGATGCGGTTAGTGAATTAATCAATATGATTAGTGGACAAGCAAAGGCAAGCCTTACCAAAAGCAAGTATCATTTTCAGATATCTATCCCAACAGTAGTTCAAGGCTCCGGGCATGAAATAACTCACAAAAAAGGGACACCAAATGTTGTAGTTTTATTTAAAACCAACACGGGAGATAAATTTGCGATTCAAGTATGTCTTAGCCCAACGGGGTAGTTAAAAATTGAGAATTGAGAATTAGAATAAATCCTAATATTTTAAATCCAGGAAAAATCTTATCTCGCGCAGAAACGCAATGTATTGTGCCTCTATGCTGTTACCCTAAATTCCGCACAACTGCGGAATTTAGGGTAAATATGATGGACACGCAAAGAAAATGAAAAGATTTATAATCTCACTCATACCTTTTATTCTATTAGGGTGTTCTTCAACTAAAAATAGTGCATGGCAGTGGAAAAATGCAAGAGAATCCCAAACATTCATAAATTGTTTAGGAAGCTATAAACCAATTTACAATAAAACCCCAATCGATATTGAACCAAATGCTTTGTCAAATTTACATATATTAGAGAAAAAAATAATTGCTAAATCTGACTGTAAATCTAACAGTATCTTTAATCAGCAGAATGGGGAACTCCCGAAATCTACACAAAGTAAAAAGAAACATTCTTCAC
>CAMZKK010000184.1 GCA_947311175.1 uncultured Planctomycetota bacterium
AAGGTTTTTTGAAATTTTTAGATGGAGAAAAACTTTGGGGGATATGGGAGATACTTTATTATCCTCAGCATAATGAATTGAGTGTAGAAGAAATTCATTCTCAATTTGAACGATCTGATGAATTTAAGAAAAAGAGTAAAGGTGAAAACATTAGTTTTATTAATGCTTTTGGTAGTTACATTGCCTTAGACCGTTTGCCTGCATCGGGTAGTTGTGGGATTTTTATCCCATTTCAAATTCCAAATATGCAAAGTGAGAGTTATTATCCTGTATGGTCAACAAAGGGATTTGTTGATATGAAGAAACTAAAACAAAAAGTTAATAATGTTTATTTATGGAATGGTAAAACTATTAATGTAGGAAATATTCCTGGTTTTTATGATGGCGTAATACGGTTAAAAAACGGTAAATAAGGCACATAGTAGACAATTTCTTTTATCAAAATAAATCCTAAAAATATCCTTTGAAAAAAAATATACTGTGTTATTATTTTTAGCAAATTTAAACCTAAATTCTGCAGTTGATACGGAATTTAGATAAGCTATTAATTCGATGTTTTGGAGAGTATTATGTGTGCTGACGGAAAGACTTTATTTGCTTTTGATTTACCTGAGCTTCCGATTCGGAAAACGGTATTAAATTCTATTCATAGAGATTTAAATGGGAAAATGGTTCCTTTTGCTGGCTGGGAAATGCCGGTGCAGTATGATGCAGGCATTTTTGCTGAACATATAGCAGTTAGGACTTCAGCCGGACTTTTTGATGTTTCACATATGGGTGTTTTTGAAATCAAGGGCAAGGATGCAGAGTCATTTTTAAATATGGTGCTAAGCAATGATGTTAGTAAATTAAAAAATGGTCAGGCGCAATACAACTATATCCTCAATGTTGACGGTTATGGACTTGATGATTCATTTCTATATCGTTTTACTGAAGATTGGTTTATGTTGGTGGTCAATGCAGCTAATGCAGAGATTGATTTTGCATGGCTTGAAGCGGTTCTTAGTGGCAAATATATTATTGATAAAGATAATCCTGAAAAATCTTTTTCAGGTGAGGTTGAGTTTAGAAACCTTCGTGACGCTGGCGATGACAGTTTGATAGATATTGCATTTCAAGGTCCAAAGTCAAGAGATGTATTGTTAAAGATTGCTGAAGATGCAGATGCGGTTAATTCTGTGGATATGAGCAATATTGCCAAAACTAAACTTGCCGGAATTCCGGTTGTGCTTACCGGAACCGGTTATACGGGAGAAAATATTGGTTTTGAAATTTATGTTCATCCTGATAATGCTTGTGAGTTATGGAAAGCAATTCTTGAAACAGGTAAGGATGATGGCGTTTTACCAGTTGGTCTAGGGGCAAGAGATTCGCTACGGGTTGAGGCAGGTTTTCCATTATTTGGTCATGAGCTCGAAGGCCCTGATAAAATCTCAATTACCGATGCCGGTTATGGGTTTGCGGTAAAATATGATGTTCCGTTTTTTGTAGGGAAAGCTCCTTATCAAGAAAGAAATGAGCCTCGGAAGCGAAAGATTATCCGTTTGCACGGTAAGGGTAAACGCTCACTTAGAGAAGGACATATCTTGATTGACGATGAAGGCAATAAAATGGGGCAAGTTACTAGTTTTGCCTTTCTTGATGAAGATAAGAATTTCATTGTATTGGCGCTTGTTGATTTTGGCTGTAAAATTCCGATTAGTAGTGTTGTTCGTGGTTATCGAGCGTCAGAAGTAGATGACAAAAAAGGCGTGGATGAACGCAAGGTTGTTGAGTTGACAATGATGTCAAGGTTTGCCAAAGATGAAGAGAAAGAAATTTGGTTAGAATTATATAAAAAATAAAAATTTTGCTTGAAAAGAAAATTGCAAATAGAATTAATTGAAGTTTTAAAATATATTTTAAAAAGTAAAGGAGTTAAAAATGGTACCAGAAGAGTTGAAATACACTAAAGATCATGAGTGGATTAAAGTTGAAGGCGATGAGATTACTGTTGGTATTACCGACCATGCTCAAAGTGCCCTTGGTGACATTACTTATGTTGAACTTCCAGAGGAAGATGAAGACTTTTCAGCTGGAGATTCTTTTGGCACAATTGAGTCGGTTAAGGCTGCATCAGACTGTTATGTGCCGGTTAGCGGAAGTGTTGTGGCTGTAAATGATGAACTCGAAAATACCCCGGAATTTATAAATTCTGATCCATATGGTGATGGATGGTTGGTCAAGGTCACGTTAACCGATGCAACTGAATTAGAAGAATTAATGGACTCTGAGGCTTATGAAACACTCTTAAAAGAAGAAGAGGAGTAAACCAAATAATGAGCTATTCACCACATGTTGATGCCGACAAGAGAAAAATGCTTGATGAAGTTGGCGTAACTAACATCAATGATGTCTTTGCAGACATCCCTGAGTCGATTTATAATCCAAATTTGAATTTACCGCCTGCGCTTTCTGAGCAAGAAGCTCTTGAGATGTTGAAGGATTTTGAGGAATTAAATCTTCACCCTGCTCGAAGTGGAAATTACTTTCTTGGTGGTGGGGCATACAATCATCACATTCCGTCAGCGGTTGCGGCGATTACTTCAGCACCTGAGTTTTATACTGCATACACCCCTTATCAGCCTGAAATGAGTCAGGGAATGTTGCAGGCAATATTTGAATATCAAAGTGTCATTGCTCGAATAACCGGGCTTGATGCCTCTAATGCCTCAATGTATGATGGTGGAACCGCTTGTTATGAAGCGTGTGCTATGGCGGTTAAGCAAACAAAAAAAACTCGAATTTTGTTTGATTCTTCACTTAACCCTCATTACCGAGAGTTATTGAAATCATATGGCGAAAATGTTGAGCTGGATATGGTTGAGATTCCATATTCTAAGGTGGCAAGCGATTCAATTGATAGTATTTCAGAAAAAATGGATAATTCATTTGCGGCAATTGTGGTGCAAAATCCTGATTTCTTTGGACGAATTGTCGATTATTCAAAATTGGCTGAGGTCGCCCATAAAAATAAAGCATTATTGATTATGGTGGTTAATCCGGTTTCATTGGGAATCTTAAAGACACCTGCCGAGATGGGAGCAGATATTGCGGTTGGTGAAGGTCAACCTCTTGGGTTGTCACTCAATTATGGTGGTCCATATCTTGGTTTCATTGCTTCAACCAAAAAATTACTTAGAAAAATGCCGGGAAGGATTGTGGGTGAAACCGTTGATTCTGATGGTAAGAGAGGATATGTTTTAACCTTGCAGGCAAGAGAACAGCATATTCGGAGAGAAAAAGCAACCTCTAATATTTGTTCTAATCAGGCATTGTGCGCCTTGAGTGCTTTGGTTCACACTTCATTAATTGGTAAAAAAGGATTTAGGCAAGTATCTGAATTGTGTATCCAAAAGGCAAATTACGCAAAAAATACTCTTGGTGCAATTGACGGTGCGGAGATTGTTTTTGATGGTCCACATTTTAATGAATTTGTATTAAGAATTTCTCGTCCTGTCGAAGATTTATTTGCGGCAATGGGGCGTAGTTGCGAGCCGGGAATAAGGCTTAATCGTTGGTATCCCGAACTTGAAGACTGCATCCTTGTTGCGGTTACTGAACTTAATACAAAAAATGATATTGATGCTTATGCAAGAAGGTTGAGGGATTGGCTATGCAAGTAATTTTTGAAAAAAGTGTAAAAGAAAGAGCTACCGCTCAATATCCGAAGCTTGATGTTGAAGCGATGGATTTAGCATCTTTGACCGGTGGCGTCTTGCGTGAGAATGATGCAGAAATACCTGAGCTTTCCGAACTTGATGTAGTTAGACATTTTAAGGCGTTGGCAAAAAGAAATGTTGGCGTTGATGATACATTCTATCCATTGGGTTCTTGCACAATGAAGTATAATCCAAAAGTGAATGAAAAGGCAGCCGCAATGGAAGGGTTTACTTCGTTACACCCATATGTTGAGTTTTATCGAGCACAAGGCACGATGAAGCTGTTGAGCCATCTTGAGGAATTACTTTGCGGTATTACCGGAATGGCTGCATTTACTCTTCATCCAATGGCTGGTGCTCATGGTGAATGGGTTGGAATGAGTATTATTAGAAAATATCATGAAGTTAATGGGGGCAAGCGTAATCGAGTTCTGGTGCCTGATTCAAGCCATGGCACAAATCCGGCTTCAGCAGCAATGGCAGGTTTTATCGTGGAGTCTGTTGCGACCGACTCTAATGGTGAAGTTGAGATTGATGATCTTAAAAGTAAATTAGGGGATGACTTAGCAGGAATTATGCTAACCAATCCTAATACTTTGGGAGTTTTTGAAACCAAGATTCTTGAGATTGCAAAAATGGTTCATGGTAGTGGAGGACTTCTTTATTATGATGGAGCTAATCTCAATGCAATTATGGGTAAGTGTCGCCCTGGGGATATGGGTTTTGATGTAGTTCATTTAAATCTCCATAAAACATTTGCCACCCCGCATGGTGGCGGTGGTCCGGGGGCAGGTCCGGTTGGCGTTTGCTCTAAACTTGAACAATTTTTACCAACCCCAAGGATTGTAAAAAATAGTGAAGATGATTCTGAGATGCCATTGATTTGGAGTGATGATTTTCCACAAAGTATTGGCAGGGTATCGGGCTTTTATGGAAATGTTGGAATTGCAATTCGAGCATATACCTATATTAGAATTTTGGGTGAAGCAGGATTGCGTCAGGCAAGTGAAGATGCGGTTTTGGCTGCAAATTATTTGCGAGTGAAGATTGGCAAACTTTTCCCTGTCGCTTTTGATAGAATGTGTATGCACGAGTTTGTTGTAACTCCTGGAGAATTATTAAAAAATGGTATTCATACTCTCGATATTGCCAAGGCAATGATTGACCGAGGCGTTCATCCAATGACAATTTATTTCCCATTGATTGTTTCGGAAGCTATGATGATTGAACCTACTGAAACCGAAAGTGTTGAGGAGTTAGATCGATTTATAGAAATAATGGAAGACATCTTAGATGTTGCTAAGAATGACCCGGAACTAATAAAAACTTCACCACACAAAACCGTGGTTAAACGGTTAGATGAAGCAAAGGCTGCGAGGAGTGCAATAGTAACGGCGGGATTTAATTAAAAGTTAATTATTAATTCCAACTGCAGAATTTAGGTTTATATCTTGAGGGACATGTAAAGTTTTTTTGCTTGTCCCTCATTTTTTAGGCGACAAATGCGAAATTATAAAAATATTGCAAATGAAATTTTATCAGGAAGCGATAGTTTCTCATGTCGAGTGAGTGGTTCTTGTATGTCGGGTGTGTTATCGGTTGGTGATGAGCTTGAGGTTGCTTCCATTTCGTCAGATGAGCTTTGTTTTGGTGATATCGTTGTGGTTAAAACTTTTGAAAAGATGATAACTCATCGTTTTTATGGGATAGTTGAGCTACATGGCAAAACATATCTTCTGACAAAGGGGGATGCTTTTCGCAAACCTGATCCATTGTGGGATACTTCAGGATTGTTAGGAATTGTGGTGGCAGTTAAAGAAAAAGATGGTTCTAAGCCAATGGCTGTTACTTGGGCAAGAAGGCTCTTTTGTCATTGCTATTTTTTGTTTTGGAAGTTGGCAGTATTCCTTAAACTTTATAATGTAAAGATTTTGACATCAAGGATGGATCGCAATTTTCTCATTGAATTTAATGATGATATTGATAATTTCCGTAGTGACAGAAACTCTTCGCGTTTTAGTTATGATATTGCCATAAATATAGCGAATAAATCAAAGCATATTATTTCAACACTGAAGGATTATTCTCATTTGTTTTCAGATAAGATGGCAGTAATTCAATTGTCAGACAGGGTGATTAACATATTTAAGGATTCATCCGTTATTGACTCAATCGCAATGGAGACGGCATTTAAATATTATTCATTTGATTATGCCATTGAACACAATGGCATTTGTATTCATGCCTCTGCAATAAAATTTAAAGATAAAGTGATTGTTTTTGCCGGACCAAGTGGAACAGGAAAGACAACTTGTCGAGAAAAGTTTTCACCAGAAGATCGTCTTGATGACGATTTCGTTTTGGTTATAAAAAAAAATGACAGCTATTTTTATAAAAGCTGGTCGCCTTTTACCATTAATCAGGAAATAGAAATCCACTCGTTTCTTTTGCCGGTGAAATCAAATACCTTTGCTCTCAAAAAGGCAGATACCAAAGATGCAATCAAATATCTATTTAATCTTCCTCCGGAAAGAAGAGGTAGGGATAAAGACAAAATATTTAAAAATGCCTGCGATATCATTGAAAAAATAAAGGTTAACTTTGTTGAGTGGAGCATAGAAGATAATCTTCCCCATGAGTTATCAAATAGCGAGGAAACAATTAACAGTTAAAAATTAAAAGTTAAAAATGAAGGAAGCTCTGCGAGCGATATTGATGAAATAAAACTCATATTTTCAAAATATTGGCGATATAAATTATCAAAACCCCCTTTAGCGATAGCTAAAGCACCTTCATTTTTAATTTTTAACTTTTAATTATCAATAATCTCCCTCTCTTCAGCATCTTTTCTTCTTGTTTCAGCCTCTTGTTTTTCTTGTTGTCTGATTTTGAATGATAGAAATAGAAATCTTATAATTAAAGCAAAGATTGTTAGGCATATTGCTACTGCACCGATGATTATCAGTGATGATAGGTTATTTTCTTCTTTAGTTATGCCGAATACTTGATGCTTGTTTTTTGCAGAATTAAAATATTTTTTCTGTTCGCTTCGTTGATAGCTTTTATCTATGTGGTCGGCGAGCTCTTCTCTGGTGATATTTTTTTTACGCATTGTTGTCTCAACATATTTTTGTTCTTCTCTTGATAAATTCTCATTGTCGCGAATTCTGCTACCAAGGGTGCTTGCTCTTTCCTCTTTACGAATATCGGATGAAGTTTTTTCTGATGAATTAATCCCACATCCAAATAGCAATAATAGAATTAGGATGCTTGGTATTGATTTTAAGATTTTCATTTTTTATCTCAAAGATTACTGTTGTAGGTAAAGTCAATGATGTTTTGCATCATCTTTACGGTTTCAACCGGATATTTTCCTACTGCTGTCTCTCCAGATAACATTACATAGTCGGAGCCGTCAAGAACGGCATTAGCAACATCAGAAACTTCTGCCCTAGTCGGTCTTAAACTATTTGTCATTGATTCTAGCATCTGGGTGGCAGTTATATCAATCTTTCTCAATTTATTTGTTAGGTTTATTATCCGTTTTTGCATTACCGGAACTTGATAGATGGGAATAGAAACCCCCATATCGCCACGGGCAACCATAATTCCATCCGCTTCTTCAAGGATTTCCTCTCTGGCATTAATCCCCTCAAGATTTTCAATTTTGGCTATGGTTTGGCATTTAAAATCAAGGGTTGCCATATGGCTTTTTAGGTTTATCATGTCATCTTTGTTGCGAACAAAGGACTGTGCAATGAAATCAACATTATTCTTTGCCCCAAAATTTATGTTTTCTTTATCTTTTTGGGTAAGTAATTCGAAGTCAAGAACGAGGTTAGGGATGTTTACGCCCTTGTGGCTTTTTAATACTCCCGGAACAATTACCTTGGTTTCAATAAAGTCATCTCCTGATGAGATTACTTTTAATAGAATTGTCCCATCGTCAATATATATCTCTAATCCTTCTGTAAACGAAGAGAGATTACCATCATAATCAAATGGAATAACTTTGATGTTTTCACCATTAAAATTGATGTTATTTGTTAAAAATATTTTGTCATCGCCCATGATTGAAACTGGCTCATTGTTCCACAACTGTCCTAATCGTATCCTAAAACCTTCAAGATCTTGGAGGATTTTTATATTGTATCCCTCTTTGTTTAATTCTCTAATTGTGTCTATCTTTGTTTGGTGTTCTTCGAGGGTACCGTGTGAAAAATTAAGGCGTGCAACATTCATTCCCACCCTTGCCATTTCTCGTAAAATGTCTAATGACGAACTTACCGGTCCGATTGTGCAGATTATTTTTGTCTTTACTGTTTCCATAATTTTCCCTCAAACAATGAATTGTATAAAAAAATCCTGTCTATTTTGGCAGACAGGATTTTTGATTTATCTTTTTTTTATTTATGCTTCTACTGTCTGTAGCGCACCCATTTCTTCGTCTTGTAGTAATTTAGCTAAGTCTAATAATATATTTACTTCATCGCCAATCTTACCAAGACCAAGAATATATTTTGCTCTTTCTGAATCTCTTGATACCGCAGGAGGAGGGGATACATTTTCAGGATTGATTTCACGAACTTCTTGAACTGTGTCAACAATCAAGCCAACTGAAGTATCTTCAATATTGACCACAACGACACAGGTTCTTTCGTCGTATTCTCGTGGTTTCATATTGAACCTTAATCTAATGTCAAGGACCGGAATGACCTGTCCTCTAAGATTTACAACCCCTTTAATGAAGTTTGGCATATCCGGAACTTCGGTTATCTTTTGTACTCCAACAATTTCAGTAACATAACGAATTTCAATTCCATAAACTTCATCGCCTAATTGGAATGTCAAGTAGCGATTACTTAGGGTGTCTTCATCTTCATCATAAAGGTCATCTTCGGTTACATCTACATCTGCCACATTTTTCTCCTTATAAAGTATGTTAGTAGTATAATGTATTATATTCAAATGGCAAATTTTTTGTAGATATTTTTGATATTTTCCCTCAAATTTATACACAGCATTGTCGCCATCTTAAAAAAATAGAGTACTATATTTTTGGAAGTTGCTTTATTTTTTTGTTGTTGGTATGATGAACATATTGTTAATATGCGAAACGAGGAGTTAAAATGCAAGATGTGTTATATATAAATTGGAGTGACGATAATAATCTTGGTATTCCTATAATTGATGAACAACATCGAGGGATTATTTCTACAATTAATTCTCTTTATTATTTTATTCAAATGGGACAAGGTGAAGAAATTTTAGAATCTATCTTGATTATGTTGATACAATATACCGAGATTCATTTTGCAACAGAAGAAGGAATTATTGCAAAAGTAAATTACCCTGCATTTGCAGAGCATAAGGCATTACACAGCACTTTAATTGGGAAAACCAAACGACTCTCACTTGACATCAACAAGGGCAAAGACGCAACTAATGTATTGAAATTTTTAAGAGATTGGTGGCTGAATCATATCAATAAAGAAGATAAGAAATATGTTCAATTTTTGAACTTACAGTAAATACTAAGCAACTTCGTGCGTCTCACATTCTTCTTTAATAGGAAGCAAATATATGAAAATAATTAATATTGAAACTATCAAGACAGAAATTTGCAAGCTCATAGAGCAGGCATCATTTAATTTAGGAGCAAGAGAAATTAAAGCTATTTCGCAGGCGAGAGATATTGAGGATGACGGTTCAACAGCAAAAGCTATTCTTGGTAGGGTTCTTGAAAATGCCGAGATTGCAAAGCTTGAGCATCGACCATTGTGTCAAGATACTGGCTTTGCGGTTTTTTTCTTAGAGGTTGGACAAGATGTTCATATCGTTGGTGGTGAACTTGAATCGGGAATTAACGATGCGGTGGCAGAAAGTTACAAAAAGTTTTTCTTACGGAAAAGTATCTTAGGTCATCCCATAACTCGTAAAAATACCGGAAATAATACTCCGGCAGTAATTCATATAGATATTGTTAAGGGTGAACAGTTAAAGATTGTTTTTGATGCAAAAGGTGGTGGCTGTGAGAATATGTCAAAGCTGGCAATGCTTCCTCCTTCAGCCGGCATTGAGGGAGTTATTGATTTTGTCGTTAATTCAGTTGTTGATGCCGGAGGCAATCCTTGTCCTCCGGTAATTGTTGGGGTAGGGCTTGGTGGAACATTTGAAAAATCTGCAATCCTTG
>CAMZKK010000185.1 GCA_947311175.1 uncultured Planctomycetota bacterium
GGCAGCGATTACAATTTCATTGCCATCTAAAATACTATTAACCGCATCAGCTTTTTTGGCAGCAATTCGCAAAACATTATCTTCCGGTCCCATACTCGGAATTATGGATTCATCTACATTTGGAGAAATTGCGGCAAATGAAATATTTATTGATTTTAAAATTTCTTTTCGGCGTGGCGAATCACTTGCCAAAACAATTTTCCTGTTTTTAATTGGCACTTTTCTAACAACAATGGTTTTTGCAAATCTATCACCGATCCGTTGATTTGTTCGTGAAAACATCATGCTGAGAATTGCTGGCAAAAATGGGATATTAAATCCCGGGACTGGTAATGGCATATTATCAATTCCTCTAAATAAATTTCGCACCACAATCCGAAAAAGTTCAGGTTTTCCACCATTTATATCCCTTACACAAATCCCTAATATTCTTTTCCCTAATGTTTGACTCCATAAATATTCGGTAATACTGACATATACCACAAACATAAAACTATAAAACAATGAAGCTGGAACCAAGACCTTAACCATCTCATTAAAATCAGTAATTTCATCAACATTTATTCCTTGAACAGCAATAAAAGCAAACGCCGATGGCATGATAAATATCATATCAATAGCAAGCGCAATTGCCCTTTCAAGAGGGGAGGCAATTCCTCCAACTGCAAGTACGGTATTATTTTTGGTGGCTTTATCTATAAATAAATTTGCCGAATCTTCAGTTTTCTTGCCTGCTACGTATTGGTAAATTTTTCGTTTTTTAATAACAATCTGGATAATACCAAGAACAATAAGGACGAAGAAAACAAACATCATAAATAAAAGCTCAGCCGTTGGACTTGCGACATTAGATTTTGCGAGATTTATAAATTTATCAAATTGATATGTTGAGAATTGGCTATTGGCTAAACTGATTGCAGAGCCGGAAGACAATACCAAAGCTACCTTACCATCAACCGTGATTAAATCTACCAATGGAGAAAATCCGCTATCTTTCCATTCTGTTGATGATAGGTTAGGTAGCTTACTCCACAAGCCCTGCTTGATATTATATTTAAAAAGAAAGATTTCTCTGCTGACGGGAACAATTGAAGACAAACTTTTTCTGCCAACAAGAATAAGCTCATTGCCAAGATTTTTAAATTTTATAATTTTACCTGAAAAATCAATTTCCGGAATAGGTAAATCTTCCCAATGATTATTTTTAAATCTTGCCCATCGAAGTTGATTATAATTATTTTTTTGTTGCCACACAACATAAGGAATATTGTTTGCGATACAAAGAGTTGGTGCAAATATCTTACCAATTGGAGACAATTTATCCCCAACTTTTTGCCACGAATTATCAATGTATTTATAAAGAATTAATGAACGTGATTTTTGCACAAGTGCAAATGGATGTTTGTTTTCCCCTGCCACAGAAATAATATCAAGTTTACTAAATTTCCTTTCTTTTAATTTGTATTTTCCCGATTCATATTTACAATCAAAAATAGCACCGGAGGAAAAAACAATGGTAATTTTATCTTCACCGGACAACACATCAACAATATTTCCTTTGTAAGTTGTTAGTTTTGTCCAATTATCTTTTACCGGTTTGATTGCACTTAAAATAACAAATTTTGTGACGGACTCTATATTTGTATAAGTTTTTACAACAACAAAAACCCTATTGTTGGTTTGGGCAATGAATGGTTCAGAATAAATAGCTGATTGCTCCTGCTCACATCCATTATTAAGAGAAAACAACAATAAAGTCAAAAGCACAAGCATCGGGATAAGGGCTATAATTTTGTTTTTTCGAAGAGTTTTTTTCATTGTTAAATATTTTTAAAATTCCTATATCATTGTTAACATAAATTTTACCGCCGAAAAATTTCGTTACTAAAATTATTATATGCTGATTTGTTAAATATATTCATATTTATCATAAAGGCAAGAATCAAAATAAATTCCGATAACAACAAACAGTTTGTTGAGTTTAACATTTTTTTTAGCCGCTCATCTGCAAATAGCATCAAAACAATTACTCCATAAAAAATGATCACTGTCGGCTTGGCAAGGATTGCGATCTCCACACTAATGCCTAAGCAAATTGTCTATCTTAATTTTCATATTACACCAATCAAAATTCCACCTAATCTTTGTAATTCAATAAACAACTAACAGTAAATAATAACGGTCTTATTAAACCGATTTTATCATTATTCATTGTCATGAAGCGTTCTCTCCATAGCATCATGGAGTTGATGATATCCAAGGGCATAAAACAGCCCGCCAATAATACTAATAATTATCATTGTCATATGAATAAAAGTCATCATCGTTGCCCCAAGAACCCCGGCATTTATTACTTCCGGCAAAGCTCTGGTAAATAAATAATCAAAAGCGGTCTGTCCCTGACCTACCCCCCCTGGCGTTATCGGAATAGCATTGAAAGCAAGACCCATTGGGACAAGGAGAAGATAATTAGCAAATGAAAGCCCGGTTATTCCAAGAGCATACGCAAAACAAGTTGCCCCGGCAATTGTAGCTATATGAGAAATAATTGAAATTCCTACAGCAAAGAATAAAACCTTTTTTGAATTACGGTAATCATGAACCGCTTTATATAATTGAACCAAACCATCACGTCCCATAAATTTCCATTGGGCAATTCTTTTTCTTTTTAGGAATGCCATTATTCTTGTGCTCATAACAGCACTAAAAACAAATATCCCAAAAACAAATATAGCCAACATTAAAATTGCAACATTTTGTATTCCAGAATTGGTTTTAATAAAAGATACATTTACCGTAAAGGCTGCTGCACAAACAATGAGTAATCCGGCAAGACCGGTAAATCTATCAAGGATGACGGTTGTAACCGCGGCTGCGGTTTTTTCTGATTTTTTACTAATTGCGTATGCCTTAAATAAATCCCCTCCCGTAGCTCCGGGCAAAAAGGTGTTGAAGAAAAAAGAAGTCATTGTTAAAGAGAAACTTTTTTTGTAGGTGATATGTATTTTTTGAACATCAAGCAACCATTTCCAACGAATAAACCCAACAATGGGCTGAGTAAAGATTAAAACCATCCCAAGCACCAACCAATGCCAAGCACCAAGGCAATCCCGCATTGCACCCAAATCAATTTTATCAGTTATGATAAAATAAGACATCAACGCTATTGCAATGGAAAATCTTAATAATGACTTAACGCTTTTGCCAAACAAAGAATAAATTGCAGACGGTCCCACCGCAATCAATAGCACAAGACTACGATTTAAGATTTTATAATGTTCACCTTCTACATGGGGAGCTTTATGATGTGCCCCCGTAATAAATGCCCAATAATATCCCACCCCACCCAAGATAAATAAAATCCACAAACTAAGATGGCTGTATTTTGAATATTTAGATTCCATCATTTTCCTGACAAATTGTTTCAATAAATGCCTCTATCCTTGTCATTGTTCTACCATCAACCATTGACGGTCTATCTCCCTCAATAGACAATACCGGCACTTTAATTTTAGATTTAAGCATTCTATCATAAAGTTGTCGATGACAAAAACTTTGCACATAATGGATTATACCATCAAGTTTTCTTTCATTCACCTGTTCACAAATATCTTGCAATTGATACCCAAACGAATATGGATAAGTATATTTAGAATAACTATCGTCAAGATTTTCGCCAACAAAAGGGATGGTAAACTGACGAGGAATTTGATAATAAACAACATCCACCCCAAGTTTTTCTAATACTCCAATAATATCACTATAAATTGCAGGGATTCCAACCATTCCAATCCGCAAAAAATTACTACCCTTGTTTCTGCCCTTGATTTCGGCAAGAAATTTTTCGCATTTATTATTGTACTCGGACGGATTACCACAAAAATCAGAAGCATTGATTTGAAAATCAAATAGCTCCTCACCATTTACAATTCCATCATTATGGGCAGAATAATCTATTTCAATAAGTTTTTTTCGAATGTCATCAAATTCAATTTTTTTCTCTTCTGCCTGTTGGTAGGTTGCCCCAAGTGCATTACACAATTTTTTTATTTCAAATTGCATTTGTTTTTTATCAGGCTTTTCGGGATAGCTAAAAGTGATAACCTCTATTCCTTCACCCTCTAAGATTTCACATAAGGCACTTGTATCAGAACAATCCCCTCTTGTAACCCCGATTATTTTTTTTATTCCACTGATTTTTATCGCACTATAAATTCCCTTTATCCATGCACAAAATGGTCGGGGAAATCCTGCAAATTCAGCTTCTTCAATCAAAACATTAGGTTCTGAATTGCGGATAAAGATATTATTCAAATCAACCGGAATATAGCCGGCAGCATAAATTACCTCTATCGGGACTGTTGTTGTTATTCCAATACGTTTATCCATCAACCTCATCTCAAATAAAAAAAGCAAGCACCGTGAGTGCTTACTTTAAATAGTATAGTCAAATAACAACATAATACCATAATTATGTTTGGTTTTGCCAGATTTGCTTATGAAATTATTGACCAAATAAATATGGCAGAGCCTAAGATTGTCAAAATTACTCCAATCTCAGCACCAACTTCATAGACTTCACATGTTTTCCATCTTTTCATTATTATCTCCTCTTAATTTTGAATATTTTTTTGGCAAACAATATTGATAGATTTTTGGTGGATGGCTAAATTATCTTTTGGGAAAAGAGGAGTCAACTCCTCACATATATTCAAATGATTTTGCCGAGTAGTGCCACCACCATTTATTTTCTCTAATTTATGAAGCATGCACTTCAACTTGTATATCATTACTCCAAGTATTTTTCCCTCCAAATCCCTATTTTGAAAATCGCTCATAGCTTTCCTTTCTAAAACAATATAATTGAATAGCTAATTGCAAGGATTGTTCCAAGATAGAAAGTTTACATAACATCAAATATTAAAAACATTTATGAATATTTACAGCAAGATATTATTTTTTAGTATGCTCAAATATTACAACAATATGCTTGTTTTTTAATCATCATGTTGTTTTTTCATCAATATGCACAAAATTAAAAAATAAAGACGCTTGTGCTTTGGGCAAATGAAAATCAGAGTTTTCGGTTCATTAAAACCGCTCGTAGAGTTTTTTCATTGCTTGTTTTAATTAAATTTCGCGGTCAACAGTAAAATTTAAGTTCAAATCATTATGAAACTTCTGTACTTAAAAAAACAATTTAGGTATTATTTCAAAAGATAAAAGAGGCATTCTAAGAGCAAAAAGGAGATGACCAATGCAGAAAAAATATATTACTAAAGACTTTTTATTGCAAACTAAGGCTGCGCAAGTGCTTTATCACGATTACGCTAAAGATATGCCAATAATTGATTATCATTGTCATCTTCCGGTAAAACAAGTCGCAGACGATATAAATTTTAAAAATATAGCTCAAGTCTGGCTTGAAGAAGATCATTATAAATGGAGAGCTATGCGTAGCAACGGGATAAACGAAAAATTCTGCACAGGGAATGCATCTGATCGAGAAAAATTTGAAAAATGGGCAGAAACAATTCAAAAAGCTATTCGCAACCCATTGTACCATTGGACGCATTTAGCCCTTAATCGTCCCTTTGGTATCAACGATAAGTTGCTTGGCCCGGAAACCTCACAAGAGATATGGGAGGAGTGCAATGAAAAATTAAAGACAAAAGAATTTTCCGCACGAGGAATTATGAAGCAGATGAATGTGAAGCTTGTCTGTACCACCGATGACCCACTTGACAGTTTGGCACATCATAAAAAAATAGCCAAAGACAAATCTTTCGACATTAAAGTTCTTCCAACCTTTCGCCCTGATAAGGCAATGGCGGTAGAAGATACCATATCATTTAACAAATATCTTGATCAACTTGCAGAACTTACCGACATTTACATAGATAGCTATACTAGTTTAATTAGAGCATTACGACAACGACATGACTATTTTCATAATCATGGATGTAGATTGTCTGATCATGGACTAGAAACAGCTTGCATAGAAGATTTCACAGAAGGAGAAGTAGCATCTATTTTTGATGAAATCAGAAGTGGTAATGACCTCAACGAACAAGAGGTTGCCACATTTAAGTCTTGTATGCTTTATCAGTTTGGGGTAATGAATAATGAAAAAAACTGGACAATGCAATTACATCTCGGAGTAATAAGAAACAACAACTCACGACTTTTTGCAAAACTTGGAGCTGATGCCGGTTTTGATTCAATAAGCGATAGAGAGATTGGTCGACCACTTGTTCGAATACTTAATAATCTGGACCGTGACAATCAACTACCAAAAACCATTGTCTACAATCTCAATCCACGGGATAATGAACTTGTTATGTCAACCTTGGGAAATTTTCAAGATGGTTCAATGGCAGGGAAAATGCAATATGGTCCAGGGTGGTGGTTTTCTGATCAAAAAGATGGAATTGAAAGACAAATAAACACTGTATCTAATCTTGGACTCTTGAGTAGATTTGTCGGAATGGTCACCGACTCACGTTCATTTCTTAGCTATACCAGGCACGAATATTTTAGAAGAATACTCTGCAATGTTTTAGGCACAGAAATAGAAAACGGCACCATCCCGACCGACTACAAACTTATCGGCAAAATGGTGCAAGATATCAGCTACGAAAATGCCTCTAAATACTTTGGGTTTAAGATATAAGGCCAAATCAACTGCGAAATTTAGGGCAAAAGACAAAATTTCGAAGGTTGACTTCTTTTTGAAAATTAGTAAGATTGTCTTAAAATATAAAGACAAGGATACGGTATCCCACTTTAATTATAAAAATATAAGATTTTAAATAATGGATTTAATTTTAAGGAAATAAATTGATGGATTATAAAATAGCAGATATATCACTTGCAGATTTTGGAAGAAAAGAATTTGACATTGCTGAAAAAGAAATGCCGGGATTAATGGCAACCCGTGAAAAATATGGGCCATCTAAACCCCTAAAAGGAATAAAGATAATGGGTAGTTTGCATATGACTGTGCAAACAGCTATTTTGATTGAAACCTTGGTTGAGCTTGGGGCAGATGTTCGCTGGTGTTCATGTAATATTTTTTCAACTCAAGATCACGCAGCTGCAGCTATTGCAAAATCAGGGGTGCCTGTTTTTGCGTGGAAAGGTGAAACCTTAGAAGAATATTGGGACTGCACATTAAAGGCACTTACTTGGCCGGACGGAAGTGGTCCCGACCAAATCGTTGATGACGGTGGAGATGCAACCATGCTTATTCATCGCGGAGCAGCAGCAGAAAAAGATTCTTCAATTCTTGATGAAGAAACCGATAATGCCGAATTACAAGTTGTAAATAATCTATTAAAGAAACACCTTGTCGAAAAACCAAATCATTGGCAAAAAGTCGCTGATGCAATGGTTGGAGTTAGTGAAGAAACAACAACCGGTGTCCACCGCCTTATTCAAATGGAAGAAAAAGGCGAATTAATGTTCCAAGCAATTAATGTTAATGATTCGGTAACAAAATCAAAATTTGACAATGTTTATGGTTGTCGTCATTCATTGGTTGATGCAATCAAGCGAGCACTTGATGTTTTGTTGAGTGGAAAAGTTGCTATGGTTTGCGGTTATGGTGATGTTGGTAAGGGTTCTGCCGAATCTCTCAGTAATGAAAAATCCAGAGTAATGGTTAGTGAGGTTGATCCAATTTGTGCATTACAGGCATGCATGGCTGGTTACAAAGTATGCACGGTTGAAGATGCTTTGCCGATTGCTGATTTGTTTGTTACTACTACCGGCAATAAAGATATAATCACTGCCGAACAAATGGCAAAGATGAAAGATCAAGCAATTGTTTGTAATATTGGACATTTTGATAATGAAATCCAAGTTGCAAAATTAGAAGCGATGGATGGTGTTATAAAAGAAGAAATAAAGGGTGCTGAATGTCCTGTTCATAGATTTACCTTTCCTGACGGACATTGCATTTACTTGCTTGCAGAAGGAAGATTGGTCAATTTAGGATGTGCTACCGGACATCCAAGTTTTGTAATGAGTAATAGCTTTACTAATCAAACCCTTGCTCAAATTGATATTGCCAAAAGCCCTGATCGTAAAATCGGGGTTTATAGATTAGATAAAAAATTAGATGAAGAGGTTGCAATGCTACACCTTGAAAAATTAGGGGCAAAATTAACCAAACTCAGCCAAGAGCAAGCAGATTATATTGGGGTACCTGTTGACGGCCCATTTAAACCAGACCACTATCGTTATTAATAAGGTTGATTGAAATTATGAAGGCAAGTTGTCCTAAGTGTTTAGCAAGTTACAATATACCAGATGACTTTGTTGGCACAAAATTAAAGTGTAAAAAATGTGAGTGGGTCTTTAAAGTTGAAGATGATACAGAACCATTGATTGATATGGATGATAGTGCCTTCGCCTTACCGGAAAGTGAAGATGGCAGTGATTTTGAAATTTCCTTTGAAGATATGCCAAACGAAGATGAAGATGAAGACGACAAATACAAACTCAACGAAGATGAAGATGAAATAACAATAAAAACAAAACGTATTAATAAGGTAAAACCACCCAAAATAAAGGCGAAGAAAACTATTAAAATGAAGGCAGTTACTTCCGCCGACAAACAAAAACGAGAGAAAACCGGAGTTAGAAAATCTATCAGAAAAAAAAGTGGCAACCAAAAAAAGGTTTCCCAAAAAACAAGAAAAGGCATTGATTCAGAAATAAAGACAAAGCCAAAAGGAAAGAATAATACAAAAAAACAAGTAAAATCTGAGAAAAATACAAGATCGGAAAGACGAGTAAAGCCAGAAAGAAGAGCTAAACCGGGAAAAAGAGAAACACAGAATAAAAAAAATCCCCAAGGCAAGGCTGACAACAATAAAAAAACAATTCAATCTCCTCTTCCATTAATTTTTTGCATAATCTTTTTGATAACAACAATAATAATGACAATTCTTTGGCAGAAAGAAAAAAATAAAAACGCAAAAGTTGTTGATGCCCCAACAGCAAATTCTACTTCTCAAGCAACGCCTAAAAAAGAATCACCAAAAGATGAAAATAGTACAAAGGAAAGCTCAAAATGAAAAAGATAGTGTTGATTTTAGTCGCAATTGTAATTTTAACAGCAACTATGTTATTATCTTCTCATAAAACATCTAATAGCCTAAATACAAATAGCAGTCAATCAAAAGGCACAAATCAGGTAAATGAAAAAAAAGTTGAAAATTTACTGACCCAAGAAAAATTTGAAAATAAGATTAAAAGCTATGGTGTGTCTTTGTATCCAAACATAAAATTTAAAGAAATAAAAGAAAACGGAGATGGCGACATTGTAATTACATATACTATTCCTGATAAATCTGAAGGAAGCCATCAGAAGGTAAAAGACTATATCGCTGGAGAATTCTCAAAACTTAAAAAAAATGGCTGGGACACTATGCCAACAGCGCATATTGCTATGAAAAAACAAGGGAACAATAAAATCTCGATACAAATAAATACAGTTTTTTACAAATCAAGCAAACTGCATAAGCTATATTTTACACTAGGAACCGTAGAGTAACCAAATCTAACTCTCCAATTTTAAAGCGACCTCTTGCCAACTACCTCTTGCCTGTTCTCATTTTTTTAACGAGAGAACGGGCATCGTTGTTTTTCTATGGGCTTATTGTCATTGGATTTGTTAATAAAATCTTGACTTCACCGTAATTTGTGCAACGTCAATAAATTAAGCTGAAAAATTTTAACCGCGAATGGGAGAATCTGAGAAAATAGATGTCCTTGGAAATAAGTGTGGGGCACGCAAAAATACTTTGTATGTTGGGAAATGAGGATGTGGGACACGCAAAGAGGCTTTGCATGTTTGGAATTGTTTGTGGTGGAATAAGGAAGTGGGACACGCAAAAAAGGCTTTGCATGTCCCACGTATTATTCTTTTCTTTTCTTTTCTTTCTTTAATTAATTGCTTAATGAATTAATCAAGTTTGCGATTTGGTCACCGTATTTTACAATCACACCTGAGAATACAACACTAACCATTGTCATCAGTTTGATGAGAATAATAAGTGATGGTCCAGAGGTATCTTTGAATGGATCACCAACGGTATCGCCAACCACACCTGCCTTATGGACATCACTGCCCTTGCCGGTTAGTGGAGTTGTTTTATCTTTGTCATCATCGGCATAAGTCTTTTCTTGTTTTTCAATGCACTTTTTGGCATTATCCCATGCTCCACCTGAGTTATTTAACATACAAGCAAGAGCAAAGCCAGCGGTAAGACCACCAACCAAAAGACCAATAACTCCACTAACACCAAGTAGAAGGCCAACAGCAACAGGAACTGCAATAGCAAGAGCTGAAGGAACAATCATTTCCTTTTGTGCACCCTTGGTTGAGATAGCAACACATTTTGCATATTCAGGAGTTCCGCTTCCGTCCATGATTCCTTTGATTTCACGGAACTGACGACGCACCTCTTCAACCATTGAGCCAGCTGCACGCCCAACCGCTTTCATCGTCATTGCACAGAAAACAAATGCCATCATTGCACCAAGAAATATACCACAAAGAAGTTGTGGGTTCATCACATTAAGGGCATAAGCAGAAGTAAAATCAGCCATAGTTGCAGAAGCTGCATTAACTACCTGCATTCCTGCTTCGGTGCCTGCATTTGCAACCTTATCATATGAATCAATTACAAAACGAACACTGCCAACATCTTGATAGCCAGTGCCTGCACTTGCAGCATTTTTCATTATCCAGATACGAACCTCTTCAAGGTATGCGGCAAGTAATGCCATTGCAGTAAGGGCTGCAGAACCAATTGCAAAACCTTTACCGATAGCAGCAGTAGTATTACCAAGCATATCAAGGGCATCGGTTTTTTCACGAACCTCTTCACCGAGTCCAGACATTTCAGCATTACCACCAGCGTTGTCCGCAATTGGACCATAGGCATCAGTAGCAAGCGAGAAGCCAAGAGTAGCAAGCATGCCAACTGCAGCAAAGCCGATTCCATAAAGACCCATTGCCGGATTTTCAAAACCACCGGCAAAGCCATAGGCAGCAAGAATGCCAAGAACAATAGTAACTACCGACCAACCGGTTGAGAACATCCCGACCGCAATCCCGTCAATAATTGTAGTTGCGGGTCCCATCTTCGCTTGCTCTGCAATTCCCTTAGTTGGAGCGAATTCATCGCTGGTGTAGTATTCGGTAAGTTTACCAATAACACAACCAGAAATAAGTCCAGCCCAAACAGACCAGCTAACACCGATAGGAATAATCTTAAATACAAAAGCAAGAATTGAACAGATAACCCCAATTCCAAGAGTGCTTATCCAAAGAGGCGTCATTAGTGAAGCCATCAGAGTTTTCATATCTGACTTTTCACCACAGCGAACCATCAAACAGCCAATGATTGAAAGAATGATGCCAATGCCGGCAACAATCATTGGGGCAATAACAGCCTTTACTCCGCCAAAGCTACCATTAACTACTGGTAGAGCAGCACCTAAAGCAGCTGTTGCAAGGATTGAACCACAATATGATTCATAAAGGTCAGCACCCATACCGGCAACATCACCAACATTATCACCAACATTATCAGCAATAGTTGCTGGATTTCTTGGATCATCTTCCGGAATTCCGGCTTCAACTTTACCCACAAGGTCGGCTCCAACATCAGCTGCCTTGGTGTAGATACCACCACCAACTCTAGCAAATAAAGCTTGAGTAGATGCACCCATACCAAAAGTAAGCATTGTAGTTGTGATTTCAACATACTTGTGAGCAGCGTCGCCACCTGCATGAACAAAATTAATTCCTGCAAATGTAAATCCGGTAAGCTTGCCAGCTTCATTTACCGCAAATGCAATTTTGTCAAGGAATAGATACCAGATACTAATGTCTAATAATCCAAAACCAACTACAACCATACCCATAACTGCACCTGAACGGAATGCGACTTGAAGACCTTTGTTAAGGCTTTCTGATGCACCTTGAGCGGTTCTAGCTGAGGCATTCGTTGCGGTTTTCATTCCGAGGAATCCACAGAGACCTGAGAAAAAACCACCGGTCAGGAATGCGATTGGCACAAATGGGTTTTGAATCCCAAAGATTGCAAGCACGGTAAATATAATGAGAAGAACCACAAATACCTTACCAACAACAATATACTGTGCTTTAAGATAGGCAAGTGCACCATCTCTAACATACTGAGCGATTTCTTTCATTCGATCAGTGCCTTCAGAGGCAGCCATCATCTTGCCATAGAAAAATATTGCAAAAAGCAAGGCAATGATTGCTGAAATTGGTGCAATCAACCAAAGTTTCTTTGCCAGTGCTGTTGAATCATCTGCACTATTATTCATATTGCTGGTTGTGCTGCCAATAATATCACTTGCTATTGGAGGTGCACTAACCCCACTTACTCCATCCGCTGCTTCGGTTGTGCCAACAAATATAGCACCTACCATAAGCATAATGCCTGTCATCATTAGGCATCTCTTTAACCACTTACTCTTCATCATTACTCCTTTCAAAAAAACAGATACAAAAAATACTCACAATTTAAAAAAATGAAAAATTGAGAATGAAGGTGTTCGCCTTTGGCTCACTGTATATCTTAACATTCTATTCACAATTATTTAACAGTTTGTCTCCGCAGCCTTTATTGCTTTTAATAAAGCACGAGCTTTACTCCTTGTTTCGTGATATTCGGTTTCTGGAACACTGTCCAAAACAATTCCTGCTCCCGCTTGAACATAAGCGTAATCACCAACCATATAAGCAGTTCTCAAGGCGATACAGGTATCCATATTTCCGCTAAAATCCACATATCCAACCGCACCGGCATAAACGCCTCTCACATCCGGTTCGAGTTCATCAATGATTTCCATTGCTCTAACCTTTGGAGCGCCAGACACTGTTCCTGCTGGCAAACATGCCTTAAGGGTATCAAATGAATTCATTTCCGGCTTTATGGTTCCTTCAACATTTGAAACAATGTGCATGACATGGCTATATTTTTCAATAATATATTTATCAGTAACCTTTACTTTGCCATATTCAGATACCCTTCCAACATCATTTCTGCCAAGATCAAGGAGCATGGTATGTTCGGCAAGTTCTTTTTTGTCATTCAATAAGTCTTCGGCAAGTGCCTTGTCCTCAGCTTCATCTTTTCCTCTCTTCCTCGTCCCTGCAATTGGACGGAGAGTTATCTTTTTATCTTCAAGCCTAACCATAACCTCAGGAGAACTCCCAACCACCGTCAGTTCAGGATATTTTAGATACAACATATACGGTGAGGGATTAATAGTCCTTAATGTTCGATAAACATTAAATGGGGTGGCAGTAGTCTTCATCTTCATTCGCTGAGAAATAACTACCTGAAAAATGTCGCCCGCCTTGATGTATTCCTTACAAGCATTAACCGCTTTTTCATAATCTTCCTGCTTAAAGTTACTTTCAAACTCAGGGTCTTCAGCACTCATTTCGGGTGCTTCAAGGGCAGTAATTGCACTTGGTTCTTGTAGCGTTTTTTCAAGACGAGTGATTTCGGCAATTGCCTTTTCATACGCAACCTCCGGGGTATCACTTCGTAAATCAGCATGAGCAACAATGTGCATAACTCGCTTTACATGATCGAAGATAATCATACTATGATAAAAGCCATAATAAATTTCCGGAAGATTAAGACTTCTTGTCGGAGCGTTTGGCAGGTCTTCTATTTGCCTAACTACATCATAAGCAAGATAGCCAACGCCTCCGCCACAAAAACGAGGAAGGTCTTCATTGTGAACCGGCTTGTATTCAGCCATTATTTCAGCAAGTTTATCAATTGGTTTTTCACAATCTTCTTCGATAAGGATTTCACCATCTTCGGTAAATTTGATAAAGGTTGTTTTTTTA
>CAMZKK010000186.1 GCA_947311175.1 uncultured Planctomycetota bacterium
AAAATACAAAAATATAAAATCTAGAATATCCTGTTTTAGCAATAGTAGTGTCCCAATACAGCTTAATACAACTCCTATTTATGATAAAAATGGAATTATTGGTGCAGTCATAACTTTTCAAGATATGTCAAATGTAGAGATTTTAAGAAATGAATTAAAGCACGAAGTAAATCATTACGACATCATAAGCAAAAGTAAGGCAATGAAAGATTTGCTCAACATTTTGCCTCAAATTGCAGATAGCTTTAGCTCTGTTTTGATATATGGTGAAAGTGGAACTGGAAAAGAGCTAATCGCTAAAGCCATCCACAAGCTAAGCAATCGTGCAAAAAAACCATTTGTTGCAGTAAATTGTGGTGCCCTTCCCGATAACTTACTTGAATCAGAATTATTTGGCTATCGCAAAGGAGCATTCACCGATGCAATCAAGGACAAACCTGGACGATTTGATATGGCAAAGGGAGGAACTTTGTTTCTCGATGAAATTGGAGATATTTCAATGGCAATGCAGGTAAAGCTATTAAGAGTTCTACAAGAAAAAATATTTGAGCCATTAGGTAGCACAAAACCGGTGAAATCTGATGTAAGAATATTGGCAGCAACCAATCAAAACCTTAGTGCAAAGATGGCAAAAGGGGAATTTCGCTCAGACCTATATTACCGCCTTAATGTTGTAGAATTAACCATTCCGCCGCTACGAGATAGAAAAGAAGACATACCTCTTTTAATAAATTACTTCATTAAAAAACAAAATGCATTTGCAGGTAAAACTATAAAATCTATCGACCAAGAAGCATTAGGCGTACTTCTCCAATATGATTTTCCTGGCAACATAAGAGAGTTGGAGAATATTGTAGAACGCTCTTATGTAATGTGTCCATACGATGAAATTAAAAAGAACTGCCTTCCCAGCAGTATAGAAAAAATTCTAACAGATACAGATACCATCAACCATATTGCTATCAAGCCAAGAAACAAGTTAGACAGCCGAAGTCGTCACTTATCTCCGGAAAATGAAAGGCTGGTAATTATTGATACTCTAAAAAAAAATAACTCACATCGAGGACGCACCGCTACCGAGTTAGGGATTAACCCGTCAACATTGTGGAGAAAGATGAAAAAATATAGAATATAGATTACAATTTCTTTCTTTCTAAAAAATACAACCCACCAGATAACAAGACACTAGTGGTGGAAAATAAAATTGTAGAATATTTTAAGATTTCTTCGGCAGAATATGTTGTGGAAAAATATCCGGCAATCATTGCCATTATCATTCCAATACCCCATGTCCCACCAATTGAGATTGCTGTCCTCAACGATTTCGTAAATTGCTTTGCCTTCTGTGCAAGGATTATAATTATTGAAAAGCAGGCATTTGTAGTAAGTCCCATAGCAGCGACCCAAAATAAAACTAATACTTTATTCTCTATCTCATAAAGAGTTATCACAAACGGTAGAGACAATATTGAGGCAACAAATATCATCAATAACCTGCTTTTTTTATCAGACATATATCCCCAAAAAAAACTACCAAATGCACCACACATTCCAAAAACAAATAGACAGCTGCCGGCAAATCCTTGATAATTTTTGCCATATTTTTCAGTAATATATATTGTGAAAAAATTTATAAAAATAACAACACAAGTCGCAAGCGACACTCCCAAGGCAAAGATAGGCCAAAATGAATAGCTGCCCCCAATCTTCTCATCTTTATTTGTTTCTTTTATTGAATGAGTTTGTATCTTATGAAGACCACTCATAAAAATAAATACAGCAGTAAAAATTCCTGGAGCTATTAATATCCAAAAATCATTTAGTCCAAGCTTCTGTCCCCACCAACCGGCAACAAGGTTACCAACAGAATAACCGAAATAACCACCAGATACAAAGATTGACATTCCAAGACCTAAACGAGTTGGGCAAATCTCATTTGCAGTAACAGCAGCCTCCGGATGCACCAGCCCAATTCCTAAGGCAGAAATTGTAAAAAATATTGCCGTAACAACATAAGAATCCGTCAAACCAATAAACCCAACAACCGCTGCCATCGCCGGACCAATCACAAGGATTAATGGAAAACCTTTTTTGGCGATAAATGCCCCAAAAGTAGGCTGAACAAAATTAACAATAACCCCACAACCAGCAGTAAGAAAAATAATTGCCCCTAATGTGGTGTTAAGGTGAGTTGTCAGAGTAGGAACTAATGGATTGCGCAAACCCGCATAAAAATCAATGGTAAAATGCAACATTGTAAGGGCTGCAAGTTTATATTTATTATTTTGAATCATAAGAATATATCACAAGTTATTCAAAATTTCGCAATAGGAAATTAGATTCAACTGCGTGATTTAAGTTTGTTTACCCTTTCAATTGCTTATCACGGTAAACCGACCATTGAGTGTCTGAGGTAATAAAGCTGTATTTCCCTCTAATTTCGAGAAAGAAGCTCCATGCCTCTGGAGTTGATTTATTGATTGCCTTTATTCTTACAAGATAGTGCAACATATCGAAAATCATGACATAGGTTTTTTCGGTATCGCTATTTTCTCTTCCTCGAACAGAGTCAAACTTTTTCTGTGCCTTATCAATACTCTGAAACAACATAATTAAAGCAACCAAATGATTGCCTGCTTTTTCAGTACGAAGAGAATCTGTTTTATAGATTCTATCCATAACAGCAACTGGGGTCGCTGATTTTTCACTTAAGATTCTACCCGCTTTAATACATGCTTCTTCCATTTCTAAGTTATTTAAATCTGTTGAAAATTCATCTAAACTAACTGAAAAATTACCCGCCTTAAAAGTACCAGCATTTTTCATAACACCACCGGTTTGTCTTTCAAGTCTATTAAGCTCTTCTAAGGTATCCGAATCCTCGTCAATACCTGAGGCAATAAGAAGATTTTTTCGAGCAATATCAACAGCTGCAGGATCACTAGGATTTCCCTCAATAGCCTGTAATGCCTCTCTTGCAGCACCAGTTCGCACATTAAGCTCACTTTCTAATCGACGAATAAGGCGATGTAATTCATCCATAAATAGGCTGGACGCCTCACCGGCACTTCTCGATTGAATTGCCTGAATCTCTTGTTCTCGCATATCTAACATTCTTTGCAGACGTGCTCTTTCTTGCCTTTCTGCATCAAGCTCGGTTTTTGTCCGCTCTAGCTCAAAAATTGATCTACGACTCTCTACATCTGCATTAGCAACTAAGTTATGGTTATTTTTCAATTCATGAGTCGTCGATTCAATCTCAGTCTCTAATTGTCTCAATCGATTGTCACGTTCTCTTACTTTGATTTGCAAAGAAGAAATATCACTTTGACTCTTTTCTACATAAAAAATATGTTCCTCTTCAGTTGACGCAATTCTACTTTTAAGGACAGTGAGCTCTTCTTGCATACTAATCTTTTCTGAATTTAATAGTGATACTCTTTTTTCAGCAGCTCTAAGTCGAGAACGAAGATCCCCAATCTCTTGATTACTACTCTCAAAGGCACTCTGACTTCGTCTTGCCCGCTCAGATAGTTGACCTAAAAGACTGGCAATTTCTCCAGTGATTCCTTCTATTTCAGAACCAGATTGTAAAAGGCTAAAGCTTTCGCTTATTGAAGAAACATCAATTTTATATTTATTTTGTGATTCCCCAATTGAGGTTCCTGTATGCGGAGTAGATAAGCCCATGACATCTTCGGCAATATGTCCATCTGAAGAATGCTCATTTAATGCAGAAGCAAGTGCAGGACTGACCTCATCAAAAGCTTCAGCCATCGATTTTTCAACACTACTGCCAGTAGCGGTTTCTTCTAATTTTTGAGTTGAACCATCATCCATAATCGCATTATCAAGCACATCCGGTATTACAAGATTTGTAGTTTTATCAAGACCTGAATCTTCTTTATCAGATAAGAGACCATCAAGAAGATCATCTTCACTATCGGTTTTGCTTTCTTCTGCAGCTGGTACCTCAACCTCAGAAGAAAGCTCATTATCCACAAGCTGTTTGCTTAAACTTTCATCAGCAATTAGTGTTTCTGCTGACGAGGCATTAGATAATGATTCTTCGATATTTTCTTCTTTTTCATCTTCTTTAGTCACTACACCAGAAAGTAAGGCATCAATATCATCTTGGCTTTGTGCACCACCGGAGTCTTCACTTTCCTTTTCTTCGCTTGCCTCAACCGGACTATCGTTTTCCGGTTCACCAAGAGCACCTGAAAGTAAGGCATCAGTGTCATCTTGACTTTGTGCACCACCGGAGTCTTTATCAGACTCTGCTGTAGGTGCATTATTAGCACCAGCCAGTAACGCATCAATATCATCTTGGCTTTGTGTCCCACCGGAATTATCAACAGTTGCCTCTGGAGGTACATCTACAGAATCGGTGTCTCCACCCATCGCATCTGACAATAGTGCATCAATACCATCTTGACTGGAACTTGCTTTATCATTAGTATTTTCGTCAGTATCAGCTGAAGACGTTGGTCCGCCTAAAGCCTCTTCTAATAATTTATCAATATCATCTTGGGAAACATCTTCTGGCATATATTTGCCCCTATCGGTATAAAGACCAAACAAACAATAACTTATGAATTTATTATTATATTTTTACGGATATAAGAGGTGTATGTCAATTTTTTTTGCTGTTCTAATAGAATATTCTTGTCATTATTTCCATACAATTATAAACTTTTGAATAATCTATGCTCAAGGAAACAGAAAAAACAAGCCAATGAATAAAAAAATTTATATCTCAACAGGCGAAAAGTCTGGTGAAATCCATGCTTCAACATTGTGTAAAAAAATCAAAGAAGAAGAGAACTCTATTAAAATCTCTGCTATGGGAGGTGAAATTCTCAGAAAATCAGGAGTGGATATATTTTACGATGCAAGCAATCTTTCAGTTACTGGATTTACCGAAATAATAAAAAACATTTTTACATTCAAGGAAATTCTAAGAAAATGTGTCGAACACATCATTGAACAAAACTATGATGCCGTAATTATGGTTGATTACCCTGGATTCAATATGAGGCTTGCAAAACTCATCAAGGAAAAGAAACCGGAACAGAAAATCTATTATTATATCTGTCCAAAATTTTGGGCTTGGAATTATAGAAGAGTAAAAAAAATAAAAAAATATATTGATCATATTTTTTGTATTTTTCCATTCGAACCTCCAATGCTAGAAAAAGAAGGAATTTCATCTAGCTTTATCGGCAATCCTCTGCTCGATCAGATTGACTTTAATGACACCGGCAATGAAATTAAAAATATGTTTCCCAAAAAAATCATTGGGTTATTTCCCGGAAGTAGAAAAAATGAAATCAAAAGAATTCTACCGGTAATTATTGATGCCACAAAAATAATAAAAAATAAAATTCCAGACATTGGTATTATTGTTGGTGCTCCACAGGGAATTAGCAAAGAACAACTTGAAAAAATTGCAAATTGCAAACTTGATAACATAAAATTTATCGAAGGAAAATCACACAAAATAATGGCTGGATGTGACTTTATAATCGCCAAAAGCGGAACCACTACTTTAGAGACTGCACTTATAGGAACTCCAATGGTAGCGGTATATCTTATTTCTCCAATAAGTGCCTTTATTGGCAAGTTACTCCTTAGAACCAAGCACTTTACCCTCCCCAATCTACTAACCTATGACTTTTGTCCAACAGAAGCAGAAAGATATACTGCGGTTCCAGAAATGCTTCAAAAAGAAGCAAATCCTAAAAATATTGCTAATAAAAGTATTGAATTTCTAACCAATGAAAATCTTCAAAAAGATACCAGAGAGAAATTAATAAATATTAGAAAAATTTTAGGAAATAGTGGTGCGAGTATGGTCTGTGCCAAGGAATTATTATCTCGGATTTGATAGAAGAAGACATGTGAATAAGGATGTAGTAAACGCAAAGGGTTTTTGCATGTCCCACGTGAATAAGGATATGGTACAGGCAAAGAAGCTTTACATGTCCCACGTGAATAAGGATGTGGTACAGGCAAAGAAGCTTTGCATGTCCCACGTTATATTATCGTTATCGTCTAGCAATCTGGATTTGGTGACCATTCATCCATGAGGTTTGATTTTTGCCATTGCTTGTCTTAAGATAGGCTGCTATGCCTTTGTAGATGCCATAAGCTAAACGAGTTTGATATTTGCTATTATTAAGATTTCTTTCCTCTGTGCGATTACTTAAAAAACCTACTTCAACCAACACTGCCGGGGAAAAATAATTTTCCCGAAGGACATGAAGATTTTCTCTTTTTACTCCTCGATTGCTAGCCCTCACAGCTCTAACTAGGTTTCCTTGAATCGAATTCGCAAGAGTAACACTATTTCGGCGTGCCTTTCTACAAATCTTATCTATTGCCATCCTCTTACCGTGACCGAAAAGTTTTCGATTAGATTTTTTTACGTTATATTTTGTTGATGCCTTGTATGAGCGATAACTATTACTTACTCTATCGGACAAGACAAAGGTTTCAATACCACGTGCATTTCTACTGCTTGCAAAATTGGCATGAATTGATACATATATTGAATTTGAAGTTTTATTAGCAATCCTTGCTCTTTGCTGTAAAGAAGGGAAAGTATCTGAGGTTCTTGTCATTACCACTCTTACTCCTGCTTTTCGTAAAAAACGTTGTAATCTTAGGGCAACTTCAAGGTTGATATTTTTTTCTTTTAGTCCCCTTCTGCCAATAGCCCCTGGATCACGACCACCATGTCCCGGATCAATAATTACGGTTTTATTACTATTTATATTTCCAATAAAAAAATCATTAGCAATATATTTTCTTTTGGGAGGCAAAACTACTCTGGGAATTAAACTTACAATTCCATTTGGAATTATAAGTGTGCCGTTACAAAAACTAGGCGGAGATAGTAGTGAATACCTAGTTCCATTATAAACCACCTTAGACATTCCGGGAATAATGAGTAGCTGTACTTTTTTATTGAAAAGCTCAATTTGATTAGTGCTAAATCTTGAACTAATTGATAATTTATAGGTATTTGCAAAATTGGTAATTTTTAAACCATTTCCTGAGTTTTGATAAGTTTTAGGTGGTTGATATTTGTATATGGTATTGTATCTGTTATCGGCAGCATTAATGATAAAGCTACAAAAAAACAATAGCATTGATAGTCTTATAATATTTTTCTTTAACATTCGTTATCCTTCATATCTATGTGTCAATCATCAATAATGACCGCAGGTGATATATCTATCGACAAAGCACTATAATATTTCCACAACCTGAGTCGGAAAGTTATGGTAAATAATCTTTATTTCATTAATATAAGTGAAAATTAGATAAATCAACCTTCTTTTTAAAAAATCATGGCTTTGTCATGAGGATAATATGAAAATCAACAACAACACATTTTATCATAAACGAATTTTAATCTTAATTGTTGCATACAATGCCGAATCAACTATTAAAAATGTTCTCTCTCGCATTCCAAACTCTATTTTTAAATACGACTATGAAATACTAATCCTTGATGATCAATCAAAGGATAATACCCTTGAAAAAAGTGAAAGATATGGCAAAGAAAAAGGTGGGTTAAATCTCAATATTCTATATAACCCTAAAAACCAAGGATACGGCGGTAACCAAAAACTTGGCTACCGTTATGCGATTGACAATAACTTCGATGCCGTTATTCTTCTTCATGGTGATGGTCAATATGCCCCAGAGGTAATGGAAGATTTATTCTTACCTATTTTAAAAGGTGAAGCTGATGCAGTATTTGGAACTCGGATGCAAAAGTCTGGAGACGCAATCAAGGGCGGGATGCCATTATATAAATATATTGGCAATCGAATACTTTCAGCCACTCAAAACTTCTTTCTTGGTTTGGGATTAAGTGAGTATCATTCAGGGTATCGAGTATATTCAGTTGATGCCTTAGAAAAAATTCCTTTTGAATACAACACCTCTGATTTTCATTTTGATACCGAAATAATTATTCAACTATGGTTGGCTGGTAAAAAAATTACAGAAATCCCTATCCCAACTTATTATGGAGATGAAATATGTCGAGTAAATGGAATCAAATATGCCTGGAATGTATTCAAGACTACAATCAAAGTAAAACTACAGAAAATGCATTTGTGCTATCAACGAAAATTTGATATTGAAAAAAAAGGTGAACGGTACCCTCTAAAACTCGGTTATCAATCATCGCACACCAAAGCGATTGAGGAAGTGACGGCAAACAGTAAGGTTTTAGACATTGGTTGTGGCGAGGGATATATTGGTATTGAATTACAGAAAAAAGGATGTGATGTCTGTGGGATTGATGATGCCTGCCTTGAACTTGATTGCAAATTAAGTGAATTCAAACAGGCAAACCTTGACAACGCGGAACTACCTTATAACCCAAGCGAATTTGACTACATTTTAATGCTTGATGTCCTTGAACATCTAAACACCGTCTCAATTTATAAACTGCTTGATAAAATTCGGGCAGAGTCAATGCAAAATAAAACCAAAATAATTATTTCAACCGCCAATGTAACATTTTTCATTGTTCGTCTGCAAATGATGTTTGGTAATTTTAATTATGGCAAACGAGGAATTCTTGACTATACCCACCGTCATCTTTTTACTCGCAATTCATTATCGGAAACTCTAAAACAATGTAACTACGAAATAAGTAAAATTGATGGAATTCCACCACCATACCCTGCTGCCATTGGCAATAATTATATCAGTAAAACACTTTTATTGCTCAACAAAATTGCAATCAAAATTTTACCAGGGCTGTTTTCATATCAATTTTTTATTGTTGCTACCCCCTACCCGACAACCAATCAATTGCTAGAAAATGCAAAAGCAGCTGCTGAAAAAATGAAAAACTATCAAGAAAAAATACATAGGAACTAATTATGGCTAAACTAACCTTTTTAGGAACAGGGACCAGCACCGGAATTCCCATGCTAGGATGCAATTGTGAAACTTGTAAATCAACCAATCCAAAAGACAATCGGCTGAGATCATCGGTATTAATCAAAGACGATAAGACCAAAATAATAATTGATACAACCCCCGAGTTTCGCTTGCAATGTCTAAAACACAAAGTCACTCATCTTGATGCAGTTTTTGTAACCCACGATCATGCAGACCATATAAATGGAATTGATGATGTTCGAGGATTTACCATGATAAACAAAAAACCAATGCCGATATATGCCGACAA
>CAMZKK010000187.1 GCA_947311175.1 uncultured Planctomycetota bacterium
ACTTCACCATGTTCGTTAGTAAAGAGCATAGTATCTACATCTAAAAATTTCAAAAAACCTTTAAAGTGACCATGATAAAGATTATCATCTAATTTCCCAAGCGGAACAATAGTTTCAAGACTACCTACCAAATGCCTATTTGTTGAATTTTCCGAAACACCTTTATTTACAGTTAATTTTAGATGAATTCCCAATGAATCAGGTAGCGAATTAATACTATAAAATAAATTCCATCCAATAAAAGTAATTATAGCTAAGCAAATAAAAATACCCTTATGTTTCATTCCAAACCCTACTTATCAGCCAGCAATTATTTCTTTTCTAAAACAAAAGACATTCGTCGCAAATTATCAAAACCGCCTTTAGCGATAGCTAAAGACCATTCATTTTTAACTTTTAACTTTTAACTTTTAATTGTTAATTATCAACCACTTCATCTATCTTCCGTGAGGCATCTTGAATTGCCGCAATTATTCCCCTGGTTGAAAAAGTTGCTCCGGTAATAATATCTATGGTTCCACCGTCTTTTTTTACCTTCAATTCAGAAGCAGCATAGGTCTTATCTTCTGTTGGATTATAGAATTGTTTTTGAAAACTTGTTCTATTGTCTTTACTTGGTGTCCCTGCCTTGCCTGTCAATTTACCAATAATTGTATAGGGCGCGGCTGATTCCTTTGCCTTTTCTCCAAGTCCCGGAGTCTCTTCACTTTTAATCACACTCCATCCAACAAGCATCCGACCATGTTCCGTTGCATTTTTATCAGCAGTAAAACCGACCAAAAGTTTAATCGGCACAGCAGAATTATAGCCAATACCGTTACCGGTTGTTACGTAAAAATTAGGTTTTCCGGTCTTTTCGTCACTCTTCCATACCTTTGTTACAGTTATCTTACCAACCTCAATATCTTCAATCGCACCGTAACCATCGAGAAAAATTTTGCTAAGCGCATTTTTCTTTGCCAATAATTCTTGCTTTGCAATATCCTTTTTAGTTCCTTCATAAGTAGCAAAAAGGGTTGCTCCAGAAATGGCTGCCACAAGTCCTATAACCAATGGGTATCTGATAAATGAATTCATTATGCCACCTCTGCTTTCTTCTTGATTGAGGTTCCAAATACCTTTGGTCTGGTAAATGTATCAATAATTGGGACAACGGTATTCATCAACAATATTGAATAACATACTCCTTCCGGATAGCCACCGTAAAGGCGTATCATCACCGTAATGAATCCGCATCCTAAACCAAAAATAATCTGACCTCGTCGAGTGATTGGACTTGTAACCATATCTGTTGCCATAAATAATGCCCCGATAAATACTCCGCCAGAAACAATATGCAACAACCAAGGTCCGGTAAATGCATTTGTATAGGCAATCTCGCCAACAGTATTGGCATACGGAGCAGGAAGAGCCCACCCAAATAACGCAACCGCACCAATATAACTAAACGGTATCTCCCATGAAATTATTTTTTTAGCAAAAAGATAAAGCCCTCCTATTAAAAGTGCAAATGCACTAATCTCGGCAATACATCCAAAGGTATTACCTAAAAACACATCATTAATAAAACCTTTATGGATTTGAATAACATTATTACTTACCCAAATGGCACAATCATCAGTTCTATCCACAACCTTTGTTGACGCACTAGTTATCAAATCACCGTTTGCATTAAAACTAACTTTTGAAAGTTGTTCAAGAGGAGTCGCTGAGGTAACAATATCCGTAGAAGTTTTAGATTTTCCAACCAACGAGCTAAAGCTACCCATTATGCTTGTTCCCATTTTACCATTGGTGATTGCTGCCCATGTCCCTGAATTTATTTTTGTTGGATATGACACTTGTAAAAATGCCCTACCGATTAACGCTGGATTCCAAATATTACAACCCAAACCACCAAAACAATGCTTGGCAATCCCAATTGCAACTATCGAGCCAATCATTGGGATATACCAGTCAACATTCGGAGGAATTACCGCAGCTAATAACAAGCCGGTAACTACTGCACTATAATCATCAATCGTTACCTTAACCTTTCGCATACGCTGACAAATATATTCCGTAACCACTGCAGAGACAACCGCAATTACCGTAACCGCAATTGACCAATATCCAAAACGATAAAGGGCAAAAGCAAAGGCTGGAGCCAAGGCAATGCAGACATCACGCATTATTGTATTAACCCCTGCTGGGGTTTTTATGTGAGGAGAAGTATTAACAATAAAATTATTTGACAATTGAGAAACCTTTCTTGAAATCTATTTCTTTTCTTTTGCGGCAGCACGAAGACGCTGTCTGTTTAATTCATATTTTGCAAGCTTTATCCATTGAACAATTGGACGACGCGCCGGACATACATAAGTACAAACCCCACACTCGATACAATCAAGAACATTGATATCTTTAGAATCGTTAAACCGTCCTGATTCAATAACCAAACTCAACTCTGATGGCAACAACTGTTGCGGACAACCTTCAACACAACGACCACAGCGAATGCAACGACGATGCTCATAAACTTCGGCATTACATAAAGAAAGAATACCACTCATTCCCTTATTTACCGGCATTTCTAAGTCAAAATGAGCCATTCCCATCATTGGGCCGCCATAGATAAGTTTATTTACATTTTCTTTAAATCCACACTTACCAAGCAGATACTTTGCCGGAGTTCCAATCCTTGCTAAGAAGTTTTTTGGTTCCTTAACGCCATCTCCAGTAGCCGTTACAATCCTCTCGGTTAATGGTCGATTTTTACTACACGCTTCATAAACAGCACTTGCCGTTGCCACATTTTGCACAACCACCCCAACATCCATCGGTAAACCACCACTGGGGACTTCTCGATCAAGAATTGCCTTAATCAACTGTTTTTCTGCACCTTGTGGATATTTAACTTCAAGGAGCTCAGCGATAAGCGTAATTCCGTCACCGCTCATTTCTTTGCAGAGTTTATCCATTATTCTAAAGGCGTCTTCTTTATTTGCCTCTATTCCGATATAACCGTTCTTGCAATCAACCGCTTTCAGTAGCAATTTTAAGCCTTCGACAATGGTCTCTGGTTTTTCTAACATTAGACGATAATCAGAGGTAAGGTATGGTTCACATTCAACACCATTAAGGATAACGGCATCTATCTTTTTTTCCGGTGGTGGAGATAATTTTACATGGGTTGGAAAGGTTGCTCCACCCATTCCAACAATCCCTGCCCAAGCAACTTTTTTGCAAATATCAGCAGAAGAAAGTGTCGATACATCTGTATCTACATTGCAACCATCTGCCCATTCATCCTTGCCGTCATTTTCAATCAATACCGCCTGACAAGTAGTGCCAATGGGAGTATTGCACTGAATGATTTTTTTTACTTTCCCACTAACCGGACTATGAACTCCAGCAGAGACAAATCCTGCAGGTTCACCAATCAACTGTCCCCGCTTTACTTCATCTGTTGCCTTCACCAACACCTTTGCCGGTGCGCCAATATGCTGTGCCATCGGAACAATAACTTCTGTAGGAACATCACATTCAGCAATCTTCTGATTCTTGGCTAACTCTTTAAAGTCATGTGGGTGAGTCCCACCTTTAAATGTTTTTAATTCTCCCATATTATTTGCTTTCTATTAATACTAACCTTGTTTTGCTTCCCGCGATTTTTTGCGTTCTCTCCGCTCTTTACGTAGGTTCACAATAACATTTTTTGGGCAAACATTTACACATTTACCACAAAGCTTACATTTATCATAATCAATCACAGCGAGATTATTTACAATTTCAATCGCATCAAACGGGCATTCCTTTACACACTTACGACAAGCAATACAAGAGTGGGTACAAATTTTATTTGCGATAGCACCTTTGTCTTGGCTCTTACATTTAACAAAAACAGTCCTGCTTTCCGGATCAACTCGATTAATTCCACGAGGACAGGCATCAACACAACGATTACAACCGGTGCATTTTTTTTCATCAACTACCGGAATTCTATCTTTGCCAATCGTAATAGCTCCAAACGGACAAGCCTTAACACAAGTGCCAAGCCCAAGGCAACCATAGGTGCAAGCCTTGCTACCACCGGCAATTCCTGCTAACGACGCAGCTCGACAATCCATAACTCCGGTATATTCAAATTTGGTTTCAACATCACCACCCTGACAACAGGTAAAGGCAAATTTTGGTTCAGCCGAATCAACTTCGCCACCCATTATACTTGCAACTGCTTGAGCTACATCTGCGCCCCCTGGTGCACAAAGATTCACTGCCGCATTTTGTTCTTCATCAACAATCGCCTCTGCATACCCTGCACACCCCGGATAACCGCAAGCACCACAGTTTGCTCCTGGGAGGACTTCGTCAATTTTTTCAACTCGCTCATCAATCTTGACATAGAATTTCTTTCCACCCCAAGCAAGAACCATCCCGAGGGCAATTCCGATTATTCCCATGACAACCAGTGCTGTTATAAACATTTAAAATTCCTTTAATTTCTGTTTTACAATTATGTTATTTATTTTTTAAGCAAATCCCAAAAATGCCAAAGCCATGCAACCGGCTGCCACAAACGCCACAGGGATACCCTTTAAAGCGTGAGGAACCGGTGCGGTTTCGAGTCGCTCTCTAATCCCTGCCATCAAAACCATCGCCAAGGTAAAGCCAACACCGGCAAAAATACCATTAACAGTACTCATTCCCAAACAATGGATAAATGATTTTTTATCAGCGAATTGAACTACATTTAATTGAGTAACCCCAAGCACCGCACAGTTGGTCGTAATAAGCGGAAGATAAACCCCAAGTGCCTTATATAACGCAGGAGCTAATTTTTTCATTGCCATTTCAACAAATTGCACAAGTCCGGCAATAACCACAATAAAACTCACAATATCAAGATACATATCCATTCCGAAAGGTTTAAGGATACAACGATAGATTAACATTGTCGCAATACTTGCAAGTGTCATTACAAAAATAACAGCCATCCCCATTCCAATTGCGCGTCACGTTTTTTACTAACCCCAACGAATGGGCACAGTCCAAGAAATTGAGCAAGCACAAAATTCTGCACAAAAACGGCAACAAACATTATTTTTAGATATTCAAGTAAAATTTCCATATCAGTTTAAATCCTTTTATTTTTTATCTGCAGTTGCTTGAAATGGGCTTACTTCACCACCGGCAGCATCAACTACCGGTTCATCACCTTGATCCGCAATCCCTTTTTCAGCCAAGGCAAGTTTAAGTTTTTTGCGAGCACCAAGATGATTGAAAAACGCCAATAATAACCCCATTGCAAAGAATCCACCGGGGGCTAAAATAAATATTTTCATCGAATATTCCCCACCAAAATCAGAAATAGGAAGTCCCATAATCTTCCATTCACCGAGGATTTCTCTAAAAATACCAATAACGGAAAGTGCTAGCGTAAAGCCAAGCCCCATCCCTAAGCCATCAACGATTGATGAAAACACTCCGTTTTTAGAAGCAAATGCCTCTGCTCTACCGAGAATAATACAGTTGACCACAATCAATGGAAGGAATATACCGAGACTAACCTTGAGCTCTGGAAAAAACGCTGCTACCACCATCTTCACTACGGTCACAAAAGTAGCAATAACCACAATAAAACAAGGGATTCTTACCTCTGCCGGAAATACCGAACGAAAAATAGAGATAATTGCATTGCTGCAAATAAGTACAAAAGTAGCTGCCAATCCCATACCAATTGCATTCGCAAGCCCGGTTGTCACCGCTAACGAAGGACACAGCCCTAACAACAACACAAATACCGGGTTTTCCTTAAAAAAACCACGAGTAAATACATTTTTAATATCCATATTCTCACCTTTGTTTAGGTCAATAAATTAATTTAAAATTAAGGGTAAAATTATATAAACAAATGAACAAATGTCAATAAACTCAAGGAGTTTATTGACATTATTTTTCAAAGACATTATTTAGAGTCAACTAGTTCGACATTTTACCATAAATAACAAGCCGGCTCAACTCCTTTAGTTTCCTGCGATTTTCAGGGTTTTCATCCAACTCTTTTTCTATCTTGAGAATTTTTTGGAATTTTTCTTCTGAAACGCGTATTACAAGCCCATTTTTTTCAAAAAGAAGACATCTTGTCCCATCTGGATGATTACCTTTTTTGTCATACATAACCAAAAAATCTTCATGTGCTCGATAGGGAACCTTTCTAACGATATAACTTGATTCCTTATTCTTTTTCTTATTTTTCTTAAGAAATGGACATACCGATTTATCTGGAAATCTGCTGTACAATGCCTTCTCGTTCTTGGGAAAAATCCACTTCTTCACATTTCCATGATACTCCCCACTCACTTTCGCTATATCTTCAAGATTCTGAACACACTCCTTGGCAGTTTTTCCTACAACTGCAAGCATTTCAGATTTAGTATATAATGGGGATGATATCGACAAAAGTGCGGCATAAAGGATTACTTTTGTTGCAAGAGAAGACTTTCC
>CAMZKK010000188.1 GCA_947311175.1 uncultured Planctomycetota bacterium
ATCAGTCAGTCCACTATTCTCCACCATAGTTACACAGTTCACGATGATAATGTCTATAATTTCCACTGCGAACATGGTGACTTCATCGGCCTTCGCAGAAAGTTCCTCGAGGAGCTTCTTGTTTTCAGCACGGCATGGCAAGAAGTACAGATGGCTCGTCATCCAGACAGGCCACAAACTAGAGATTATATCAGAACGGTTTTTTCTGAATTCACCGAATTACACGGCGACCGAGTATATGGAGATGATGCAGCAATTGTTACTGGATTTGGGAAAATAGGTAAACATAAAGTATTATTAATTGGTGAACACAAAGGACGAACGGTTGAAGAACGGCATATTTGTTATGCAGGTTGCCCACACCCTGAAGGATACAGAAAGGCGTTGCATAAGATGCAACTCGCAGAAAAATTTGAAATTCCTATCGTTACCTTTGTTGATACCAAAGGGGCATATCCCGGAACTGGTTCGGAAGAGCGTGGAGTAGGTCCGGCAATTGCAGTCAACCTACGAGAAATGAGCAAACTCACCGTCCCAATAATTGTTATTGTCATTGGCGAAGGTGGTAGTGGAGGTGCCCTTGGTATTGCTGTCGGAGACAAAACTCTAATGCTTCAACATGCTTATTATTCAGTAATTTCACCGGAAGGCTGTGCCGCAATCTTATGGCGAGATGGCTCGAAAGCTCCAGAGGCTGCTGCCGCATTAAAACTTACCAGTCGAGACCACATCAAAAATGGACTTATCGATGAAATTATTACCGAGCCAATTGGCGGTGCTCATCGAGATCCATCGACAATGGGGAAACTAATTGCCAAAGCAATAACCAAAAACTTAGACGAACTTCTCAAAATTCCAACCGACAAACTATTAAAAACGCGCTATGATAAGATTATGGCATTAGGTGAATATGAAGAAGCTACAGAAGAGCATCTTGCTGAAATTACCGGTAAAAAACCAGAAGAGAAATAAAAGACATTATGAATGTTGGGGAAAACATAAGAATCAATGACATCATGCACCGAAGTGTTGTCACAATTGAACCTAACAAAAGTGCAAGAGACTGTGCTGAGCTTATCTCAAAAGAACGCATAGGTTGTGTAATTGTAGTAGAAGACAAACAACCCATAGGAATAGTAACAGAGCGTGATTTTGTTTATCTTGTAAAAAATGAAATTTACAAGGATATAAGAGTTAAAGAATTTATGGTATGTCCAATCGTTACCGTTTCTCCAACCACTACTTTCTCGGATGCAATTGCAGTATTCAATAAAAACAAGATAAAAAGAGTCCCGGTTGTTTCCGATAATAAAATTGTCGGCCTACTTACCTTAAACAATATGCTTGGCTACTACCATTTACTCTTGACAGATTTGGAACGCAAAAAAAATCATCTTGAAACTGAAATTGAAACTGATGATTTGACAGGAATTTACAATAAAAAATTTATTACATCTCAACTTAAGAATGAAATTTCTCGGTTAAATAAATTTGGTGGACAATGTTCAGTCTTATTTTTAGATCTTGATCATTTCAAAAAAGTTAATGATATATATTCTCACTCTGCAGGCGATGTTGTCTTGATTGAATTTGCAAAGGTGATAAAGCAAGAATGTCGCAAGATAGATATCTTCGGTCGTTTTGGAGGTGAAGAATTTATTATTCTTGCCCGCAATCGAAAGGCAAGAAAGATTGTGCAATTTGCTTCTCGCTTGTGCAAAGCGATAAGAAACCACAAGTTTTTATATGAAGTCAAAATCATCCCAATTACTGTCTCTATCGGAGTTAGCAATATCCTGCAGGCTGGTGATTCTGAGACCGCACTTAAAAGAGCGGATAAGGCACTGTATGCAGCAAAAGATTCGGGAAGAGATTGTGTCGGACTATGGACTAAAAATGAAATAACAATTACCAAATAATCAAAATAAGAAAGCAAGGAACAAAAAAGATGAAATCTAATTTTGCAGACAGACTCGCAAACGCATGCCGAACAAAAAAAAGTATAACCTGTGTTGGTCTAGACCCAAGGGTTGAAAAAATCCCACAAAGCCTAATGACAGGCACAAGCAACAAGGCAATAGCAGAAGCTACCGGTATTTTTTGCAAAGGAATTATTGATGCGGTTGCGGATATTGTTCCCGTGGTAAAACCAAACATTGCATACTTTGAAGCACTTGGAGTTGAGGGGATTAAGGTATATTCATCTGTCTGTCAAACAGCACAAGACAAAGGTTTATTGGTAATTGGCGATGTCAAACGAGGTGATATCGGAACAACTGCCGAGAAATATGCTGCCGGACTACTCGGAACTGGCGGAGAAAATACGCTTGCTAATCACGACGCAATTACCCTTAATGCCTACCTCGGAAGTGATGGCATAAAACCATTTATTGATGAGGCAGAAGAAAATGGACAAGGAATGTTTTTATTAGTAAAAACCAGCAACCCATCAAGTGCAGAAATTCAAAACCTCAAACTTGAAGGCGGTGATACCGTTGCCGAAAAAATGGCCGAGCTAGTAAGTGGTTGGGCAGAAAGGCTTTGTGGCAAAGAAGGTTTCTCAAGTATCGGTGCAGTAGTTGGAGCAACCCACGGTGAAGAATTATTTAAATTCAGAAAAATAATGCCAAAATCCCCATTCCTTCTCCCAGGCTATGGTGCCCAAGGAGCAGGGGCAAAAGATATTGTCGGAGCATTTAGTAGTGGTGGAAATGGCGGGGGGGTAAATGCAAGTCGTTCAATAATTTTTGCCTATGAAAAAAATAACAATTCAGACTATGCCCTTGCTGCAAGGAACGCAACCATTGCAATGAATCAAGATTTGCTAAGTGCATTAGAAAACACCGGAAATGGATTTTAATATAAATTTCTCAGTTTGAATTTTGAATTATTTGTGGTTGAGTTTTCTTTGACATAATGCTTTATATCTAGCCAACTCTCCATTCCGATAAGCAATTACTTCCTTACTTTTCCGAGGAAGATTTTTGATAATTGCTTCAGTGTGCGATATTTGGAATAATGCTGCTTCAAACTGCTCAATCTCCACTAACTGTCGAATTTGCGCTTGCAACATAGATAGCATTTCATTTTGATTGGCACGCTCAACATCGTTAAGTGAACTTTCTCCGCTACACCCACAAATAAACAAAAATATTAATCCGCAAATAAAATTTCTTAGCATAAAATCAGCCTAAAGCCCAAAATGCTTTTTAATCGTTGTCATATTCGGCTTTTCTATAATTCCAAATTCGGTAATAATTCCTGAAATCAGTTTAGCGGGAGTCACATCAAATGCCGGAGAATAAACCGGCACACCTTTCGGGGCTGTTCGTTTACCAAAGCCACAGGTAACCTCTTCTGCCTTTCGCTCTTCAATTGGAATTTCCGAACCATTCTTCAAAGTAAAATCAAAAGTGCTTTTGGGGGCAGCAATATAAAATGGAATATTGTGTGCCTTCGCAAGCACAGCAACTGAATATGTCCCTATCTTATTAGCAGAATCACCATTCAAGGCAATTCTATCAGCACCAGTTATTACAAGATCAATTTTCCCCTCTTTCATCACTTGCGCAGCCGTATTGTCACAAATAAGAGTTACCGGAATCTTTGCCTTCATTAATTCCCATGCAGTTAACCTTGAGCCCTGCAATAACGGTCTGGTTTCATCAGCAAATACAGAGATGTTTTTACCTGCACTATCAGCGGCATACATAACTGCCAAGGCAGTTCCATAGTCGGCAGTAGCAAGTCCACCTGCATTACAATGAGTTAAAATACATGCGCCTTTTCTAACAACTTTCAAACCATTTTTACCAATCGCTCGGCAAATCCGCTGATCTTCCTTAAATATTTTGTCTGCCTCTTTTTTCAGTGCTTCAATAATTTTTGATATATCTTTGTCTTTATTACTTTCGGCACAGAAAGTCATTCTGTCAAGTGCCCAAAACAAATTTACTGCCGTTGGTCGACTTGTCGATAAATACTTTGTTGTCTTATCTAACTCACGTTTAAACTTTATCCAATTTTTTGCCTTTGAATCTTGAATACCAAGGATAACGCCATAAGCTGCCGCAATACCAATTGCCGGTGCACCTCTAACCGCAAGTCGTTTTATTGCTTGCCACATTTCCCCTGTTGTTTTAATCGTAATTACTTTGTATTTTTCCGGCAACAAAGTCTGCTCAATCATTTTAACAGATTTATTTTTCCATTCAATCGTCTTAATCATTTAACTTACCTTGTAATTTTATATTTTTTTGTTCCACAACTTCCACCATTTCTTTTTTATACTCAACAAGCTTATCAGCAAGCACATCATTGCTCAAAGCCAGCATCTGAATAGCAAGCAAGGCTGCATTAGTTGCATTGCTAATCCCAACCGTTGCCACCGGAATACCTGATGGCATCTGAACTGTAGCAAGCAAGGCATCAAGTCCTTTCAACGCACCATTTTCAACGGGGATACCAATTACCGGCAAAGTTGTATTTGCGGCAAGGACTCCACCGAGATGAGCAGCCAACCCGGCAGCGGCAATCAATACCCCATATCCATTTTCTCTAGCAGTAGTCGCAAAGTTATGGGCAGCATTAGGTGTTCGATGGGCACTCATAACATGTGCAGTAAACTCAACATCAAATTTTTTAAAGATATCAAACGCCCCACCAAGACGCTCATAATCGGAATCGCTCCCCATTATTATTGCTATTTTCTTTTGATTATTCATAAAAATCCTTTCTTATAATGCCAATTCTCTAGCTTTATATTCTACTTCATTGTAAATACTGTTAATATCTTTGCCTAAATCAAGAGCAAGAGCTTTACATTCTTCATATTCAGCAGAAAAAACAATAGGTTTATTGTTGAAAAATCCAACCTTTACGCCAATGGATTTTCCTTCTATCTCAACTTCAATAATTTTTCGTTCGAGTATTTTTCTGTTAAGCCTTTGAACCCTAAACCCAAAAGTTTTTGTACAGGCAAAAATTTCCAATTCAACGTCATTTTTTTCTTTTTCTTTTGTCAACACGGTAAGCTCAAATCCAGGCCTATTTTTTTTCATAATTATGGATTTCAAATAAACGTCAATGGCCCCAGCTTTTGATATTTGCTCAATGGCAAAAGCAATCTTTTCTCCTGAAATATCATCAATTACTGATGTTAGCTGGTAAACAATATCTTCATTTTTATCTTCTTCTGAAATCAAGCTACCGATAATTGCCCGCACCACATTTGCTTGGTTTTTTAATTCCTTATTACCGGCACCATAACCAATGCTATCAATTGCAAGAGGAGGACAAACACCAAAATCGGTTGCTAACCCCTTTGCTAACGCAGCTCCGGTTGGAGTGCAAATTTCTGTGCCGGTATCAAGCTGGACAGTTGTGATTTTTTTCAAAATTTCAGCAGTTGCCGGAGCCGGCAAAGCCATTTTACCATGTGCACAATTTACAAACCCTGTTCCAACAGAGATGGGTGAACACGATATACTTTCAATCGCAAGCTCATCAATTGCAAGGCAGCAACCAACAATATCAACAATAGTATCAAAACCCGATATTTCATGAAAATGTACTTTATCTTTGGGTAAATTATGAACAGTTCCTTCCGCCTCGGCTATAATCTCAAAAATACGTAATGCATTTTTTTTGATGGAATTGTTTAATTTTGCGTTGTCTAATAACTTAACAATGTCTGGAAAACATCTGACCGGTCCATGATGATGATGATGTCCATGATGTAGAGTATGCTGAGAATCAGCAAGTTCTTCAATAATCAACAATGAAGCACTTATTCCACAACGCAATACTGTTTTTGATTCTAACTTAAATTCTTCGGTAATAAAACTTTGTAATTTTTCAGCTATCTTATCTAACGAAGCACCTGCACTCACAAGTGCAGAAAGAAGCATATCCCCGGCAATTCCATTTGTAGCATCGATATGAAGATGTTTCATACATTCATCCTTCTTTGTTAACTATTAGTTTTAAATTGTAAAAAAAGGGCTGATTAGACCAGCCCTTTTTTTACACTCTTATCAAAAAATCAGAATTTGCCACTCCCACTCGTCATCTGATTTTTCTTTATTATCATCACCTGTATCGTCGTCGGTATTTTCATCTGAATTTTCATCTGTTTGTTCATCATCTTCGTTCCCAACCTCTTTTGTCGCTTCCTGCTCGGTGACAGGAGTTTCTTCAACTACTTCAGCAACTTTCTTTTCAACAGAAGCTGATGGTTTTTCTGTTACGGTCGATATCTCTTTAGCAATTTCAGCAGAAGTAATATTACCAACTCTCAACCTTGCTAAATCAGCAACTCTATGCCTTGCCTTATTTTCTTCCATTGCAATTGCCCATGATGCAGCCTTTTGTATTTCCGGTTCTTTAGATTCGCTAAGAACACTCAACTTCAAATCGTGCATGGTTCCCTTGATATCTATCTCACCAATCGCTCTAATACTTGCCACCTTTAGTCTTGTAGGATTACCTTCTTTGACAATTCTAGCCAATGCAATCAAAGCATCATTTTCTTTAAAGTGACCTAGTGCTTCAGCTACCTTTGACCGCAAGGTTACATCTTCACGATTTTTGATAACCTTAATCAATCTAACTGCAAGCTTTTTGCTTAAAGTTTTTTTGTTAGAAACTTCTAACAACCGCAATGACTCAGCAGACCGAATTGCTGTGCCAAGAGCACGATTTCTGATATACTTATTATTTGACAATTCATTTACTTTTGCCATTTTACGAACGCAACTTAACAAATCTTTATCACTAGCGTTATTCGGTATAGTAATGTATTTGTCTGTCTTTAACATTTCAGAAAATTCATTTTTTACTTCTTTGACATTGTTCTTATTGGTAATTATTGCGACAGGAACAGGACTGGTTCTCGGATCCTTTTGTAAATCAAGAATAGTTTTTACTGCATCATAACCAGATAAATCATGATCAAGAAATACATTTACATATGCTCCAATTAGGCTATTCTCTGCTGCCTTAGCCATAAGATCTTCTAAATTGTTTTCTTCAGGATTTATTAACTGTTGAGCCTTTTCTTCTAAAATACGCTTTAAGTTTGCTCTAGCATCAGCACTTTCATTAGTCACAATTGCAACCGTTGGCACTTTTAACGAACGATTCAATGCAGCAAGGCGACCAAACAATTTATCATCATCCGGTCTTTGATTTGGAATTACTTGAACGCGATAATCATTATCCTTAAAACCTTCCGCAATCTCTCTTACTCTGCCTGAGTTCGTAATAATTGTTATTGGCAAAGGACTTGTCGGAGCAATTCCAATCATAGCCAGTCTAGTCTTTATAAATGAAAACTCAGAAAGATCTCCATCAATCAAGATTGCATCCTTAAATGGATATCTCTTTGCTAACTTCAAACCTTCTCTACCACTTGGAGCAGTAAGAACTTGCACACCTTTTTCAATAAGTGAATTAGAAACATATTTTCTTGTATCAGGATTATGGCTAATAACCAATACGGTTTCCGGTGAATTCTCTTCTACACCTTCAACTAATGTTGGTAAAATTAATTCGTATTTTGCTTCGCCTGCCGGATAACTGATTCTTGCTAAACAGTTAGCTGCGGCAATTCTGATTTTTCTATTAGGAAAACTGAGCGCAAGTAAAAGAGGATTACTGTTTGAACTCATACGTGGCGCTTGTGCATCTTCCGTAGCAACATTTTCTACGCTTTCTTCACAATCAACCTTCTCTGCAGCTTCAGCTGGTGCCATAGCCACAATCTTTGCTGAATTATCTTGTCCAACAACTACTCTCCATCCATTTACCGGATCAAGTATTTCAGATAGAAGGTTAATGGTATCACAGGCAACTTCAATCTTGCCATCGGTGAGGGCCTTATCTAAAACATTTTCTAAGATATCAATTCCGGTTGTAGTGGCAATTCTTCCGTTCTTCTGCATATGTGCTTGCCATGATTGACTTACCTTTAATTCTTCTTTAGCATTCACTCGTGCAACACTTTCAAGGGCAAGAGATTGAGCAGTAAGGTCTATCATTGCCTTCTCTTCTATATAAATACTTGAGAGAAGAATTGGAAATCTTGTGTCATCAGGAGCAATTTCAAGACCATCAAAAATACATTCTTCCGCTTTTAATGCAGCTAAGGCAAAAGTTGGTACTTTTTCATATCTTAATTCTTGCTTTGCATTATCCCACTTCCAAAAATTATTATTCAACATATACATTTCATCATCAACATCATCAT
>CAMZKK010000189.1 GCA_947311175.1 uncultured Planctomycetota bacterium
ATGGTTAAACTGCCGCCATCTTCAATGTTTCTTGCCGCTCCGAAAAATCTCTTTGGCTTTTGCAAGGCATTAGCATCAATCCCACCACTAAGGATTTTACCTGAGTGAGGTGCTTCGGTATTGTAAGCTCGACCAAGTCTTGTGATTGAATCGAGAAGGATTACTACATCGTCACCATATTCTACCATTCGTTTGGCTTTTTCAATAACCATTTGTGCTACCTGAACGTGACGACTAGGGGGCTCATCAAAGGTTGATGCCACCACTTCACCGGTTACCGAACGTTGCATTTCAGTAACCTCTTCCGGGCGTTCATCAATTAGTAATACAATCAACTTTACCTCTGGATTGTTGGTTGAAATTGAATTGGCAATCTGTTGCATTAGCACAGTTTTTCCCGTGCGTGGTGGGGCAACAATTAACGCGCGTTGTCCTTTGCCAATTGGTGTTACAAGATCAACAATTCTCATTGATGCTTCGCACCCTTCACTTTCAAGAATTAATCTTTCATCAGGAAAAAGTGGTGTTAGATCGTCAAAAACCACTTTTTCTTTGGTTCTTTCCGGATTTTCATGATTGATTGCCTCTACCTTGAGCAAGGCAAAATATTTTTCTTTTTCCTTCGGTGGACGAATCTGCCCACTTACCGTCATTCCTGTTCTCATAGAAAATCTAGCAATTTGGCTTGGTGAAATATAAATATCATCAGGACATGGGACATAACTGAATTTTGGGCTTCGCAAAAAACCATATCCGTCAGGCATTATTTCTAATACCCCTTCTCCGTACAGCATTCCATTTTTATTGGTTCTATCTTTGATAATAGTGAAGATTAAATCTTGCTTTGGCATTGCCCCAATACCTTCAATATTTTCATCTTTTGCAAGTTTTTTTAGTTCTGTCACAGTAAGGCTTTGTAGTTGGCTGATGTGGAGTTCACCCTTTTTTATTTCTTCATAAATTTCTTCTTTGATTTTTTTTCGATGGTTATTTTCTTTAGGCTTTGGTTCTGCAATTTTTGTTTTAGTTTTGTCTTTCTTAGTTTTTTTGTTGTCTTTTGCCTTTTCGTCAGCGTTTGAGTCTGCTTTGGTTTTTCTGCGTCTAATTGCCTTCTTTGGCTTTTCTACAGTATCTTGGTTATCTTTTTTTATGCTGGCTTTTGCCACTTGTTTTCTCCTTAAAATCGTTGATTTTGAACTATTGTTTTAATTATTTCATTCACTTGATTTTCAAGTGATAATTTATTTGAATTGTTGACTATTATGGCATCAGCCATTTTGGCTCTTTGTTCGCTACCAATTAAAAACTGTTCTCTTTTGTTTGATTCTCCATCTTCCCAGTTTCTTTGTGCATGAGTTCTCTCATTTTTTTTGTCACTATCAGCCTCAACAGTAATTGTAAAATCTGCCAAGTCTTGGCAATTAGCTTCGTATAATGTTGGAGCCTCAATGATGATTTGCTTGTTTCCGGAATTTAAGAGTAGTTTAATTTGTTTGCTGAGTTCAGCTTTTATCTCTGGATATAAAATGTTTGTTAGTTTGCTAAGATTTTCTTTGTTGGAAAATACTAAATTCGATAAGCTATTAATATTTAAATTTTGGTTGTTGTCAAGAACTGTTTTGTCAAAAACTTCAACTATTTTTTGAACGATGTTTTTTTTTGCCAAAAGCTGATGATTTATTTTGTCTGCGTTGATGCCTTTAAACCCCATTTCTTCAATCATTTTGCACACCGTAGTTTTTCCTGCACCTACTCCACCGGTAACGGCAATTATTATCGCTTTCATTTTGCCTCTAACCAGTTATTGCCGATTGCAGTGTCAACCGTAAGGGGGATAGATAGAGAAAATGCATTCTCCATACAAGCTTTTAATGTATTCAAGGTGTTTTCTTCCTCTGCCTCTGGTGTCTCTACAACAAGTTCATCATGAATCTGCAATAATATTTTTGCATGAGAATCGGTTGCTTTTAGGTGCTCACTAATTTTAACCATTGCGGTTTTTATTAAGTCTGCAGCCGAGCCTTGAATTATGGTGTTGATTGCCATTCTTTCTGCGTGGTTGACCGTCATCTTGTTAGAGCTGAACAAGTCTGGTATTTTTCTACATCGCCCAAGGATTGTGGTTACTTCACCAGTTTTTTTTGCTTCATTGATTTTTTCTTTTAAAAATCTATCAACTCCTGGAAAATTTTCAAAATAGCGAGTGATAAATGCCTTTGCCTCCGGTCTGCTCATATTGGTAGATTCAGACAACCCAAATGCACTTTGCCCATAAATTACTCCAAAGTTGACTGCTTTTGCCGATTGGCGTTGTTCGCTAGTTACTTCACTTTCCGGAATGTCGAAAATCTGCGAAGCCACCGAGCGATGAATATCTTTGCCGTCCTTGAAAGCAGTTAGTAGATTTTCGTCTTGTGATAAATGGGCAAGTATTCTAAGTTCGATTTGTGAGTAATCAGCTGCGATTAATTTGTACCCTTTTTGGGCAACAAATGCTGCTCTGATGCCTCTTCCTTCTTTTGTGCGAATCGGGATGTTTTGTAGGTTTGGATTGCTACTCGATAGCCTGCCGGTGGCTGTTCCTGCTTGATTAAAAGATGCATGGATTCTTCCGGTTTTAAGATTTACCATTGTCGGCAAAGCATCAATATAGGTGTTCTTTAATTTGCTGTATGTTCGGTAAGCAAGTAATAGCTTTGGTAATTCACTTTTGGGGTGTGAAGAATTGGCAAGTTCTGTCAGTACTTTTTCATCTGTGCTAAATCCGGTTTTGGTTTTTTTAACGACAGGAAAATCAAGTTTATTAAATAGCACCTCACTAAGCTGTTTGGGACTTGCGATATTAAATTCACACTCTGCAAGAAAATAAATTTCTTCGGTGATTCTATCCAGCTGTTTGTTCATATCAATACTCATTGCCTCTAATAATTTAGAGGCAAGCTTAATGCCATCAAACTGCATATCTGTCAATACCAAAGACAGAGGGATTTCAAGTTCGTTAAGAAGTTTTTCGGTGGCTGAATCCTTGATGGTGTCACATAAAACATTTCTTAGGCGGAGGGCAATGTCGGCATCTTCTGCCGCATAGGCGGTGATTTTGTCTAAAGGAACAGCATCCATAGTTATTTGTTTTTTACCCTTACCAATCAGTTCTTCAATGTGAATGTTAGAGTGCCCCAAAAGTCTTTCTGCCACCGCATCAAGGCTATGCCCCCTAATGTGTCCAGCAGTTAGATGGCTTGCCAACATTGAATCAAAAACAATTCCTTGTAGGTGAATCCCTTGATTTCTCATTACCAAATCATCATATTTTATATTATGCCCGGTTTTTTTTATGTCGGGGTTTTCAAGTATTTCCTTGATAGTATTCAGTTCGTGACCCGACAGGCAGGTGTCTTCGTCTCTGCACATAAATGGCAAGTAGTAACCGGTCTTTTCTTGCCAACTGAAACTCATTCCAACCAAGCTTGCTTGCATTGAATCAATTGAGGTGGTCTCTACATCAAAGCCAATGAGTTTTTGATTGGAAATTTCATTAAAAAAGCTATTGA
>CAMZKK010000190.1 GCA_947311175.1 uncultured Planctomycetota bacterium
CCTACTGAGGATTATGACCTTTGGTTGAGATTTTCAGAACATACCAAAATGGCAAATCTTGAAGAACCGCTATATAAATGGCGGGTTAATATTGATGGCATAATGTCTTCTGTAAATGCTGAACAAGCAAAACGCAGTAGAGAATTTTTGCAAAAACTGGCAATGGTTAGACAAGAGAAGGGCGTTGATTTGTTGCAAGAAGGAGATTTAGCCATTATTAAAGAATTTGCAGCGATTAGGGAGCAGTGGTTGCTGACAAACAAAAAGGTTGTTTCTTTTCGAATCAGGTCATCACAATTAAATTATAATTTCGCCGAAGATTTTTTAAGAATAGGTGACTTGAATTCTTGTTTTCATTACCTAAAGAAATCTATAATTGATTATCCCTTGAACTTTGATGCATGGCACTTGCTTGTAGGAGTTATAAAAAAGAGGTTTTGGCAATGATTAAATTAGGCGTCTTTTTTACCAAAAATGTTGGCTTAGAGATTTGGCAAAGAGATGGTATCTTGAGCCGTGAGGTTGCATTTTATAATGCCCTTGAAGATAGAGGGGTAGATGTTAGTTTTTTTACTTATGACCAAAAGCGTTTTTCTATTGAATCTCCAATGCTTGCGAATATCAAATGCGAACGGATACAGCAGAATATTTTTAATCGAAACTTTGTCTTCAACTTTCTGGATAAATCTCGTTTGAAATCCTCTCTTGCGGAATTGGATATTATTCGTTCAAATCAGTTTTATGGGGCAAAGGAAGCCCTCTCCGCTGCTCGTAACTTTAAAAAGCCACTTATTGTCCGTGGCGGTTATGTGTATTCAAGGTTTGCCTTGTGGCAGGGGAAGTCGCAAGGCGTTCTCAAAAGCCTTGAGGCAGAAGAGCGGGAATCTATGGATTATGCCTCTGCGGTAATCGTAACAACATCTTCAATGAAAGATTATATTGTAAGAAAATATAATTTAGATAGAGATAAGGTCTATGTGATTGGCAATGCCATTCCCGATATTTTTTTTAAAGCGGCAGAGGTTGAAAGAAGACCAAAAAGACTTTGCGATATTCTTGCCGTTGGTAGGCATCATCCTCAAAAGGGGTATGACTTATTGTTAGATACTGTTCGCGATGTCCCTGACTCTCGATTGACGATTTTGGGGTCGGGACCAGACTATGCAAATAATATTAAATTTGCAAAAAGATATAATATGCGATTTGAATTCAAGGAAAGGATCGACAATCATCTTTTACCTAATTATTTATCATCAACCGATATTTATCTAATGACCTCACACTATGAGGGTCACCCAAAATCCCTACTTGAGGCAATGGCTGCCGGTTGTGCCTGCATTGTTACTGAGGGGCAGGGGGTAAGTGATGAGATAAAAAATCGAAAAACCGGAATTGTGGTACCAAGAGACAAGGATGCATTGTTAAATGCAATTGATGAATTAAGAAATGACCCGGAACTTTGCAGAGAATTAGGAATCAATGCCTCAAATTACATTCAAGAAAGATATTCTCTAAAAGAATCAATATCATTAGAGCTTGCGGTTTATGAAGACATTGTTAAAAAACATTAATTTCGCAGATGATACGGAATTAACAATTAATAATTAATAATGAACAATGAACAATGAAGGAAGCTCTGCGAGCAATATTTTATGCGATGCAAATTGTTAGAATTGCCTTTAGCGATAGCTAAAGCACCCTCATTCTCAATTATCTATTAAATATCGACGATATCTCCTTTGCAAAATCAAGTGTTCTGAATTTTGCATTTTTCCCGGTAATTGTTCCTCTGCCTACTATCTCGGCAACCATATTGTTTTTTACCAAAATGATTTTCTCATAACCTTTTAGTTGAGTGGCAATTAAAATTGTCTTATTGTAATTGGTTATGTTGTGTTGCTTGCACTCGCTAACCATTAATGCTTTTCCTGAGCCAAAGCTTAAATTTATGATTTTGCGTTTTTTGTTTAAACGGGTAAAATATTTGAATTCTTTTTCTTGAATGCGTTTGAAAAAACTTTTGATTGATTCCTTAATTCTTGGGTCATAAATTTTAATGCAAATGGAATAGTTTTCCGAGCTTTTAATCTGTTTTCCGGAAATTGTTTGTTTTTGTTGCTTAGAAAATTCTGTATTGAAAAGACTATCCCATGATTTTCCACTTTTTTTAATATATCTTTTGATTTTGAAGTCAGTGGGAATAACTTTTTTGGCAATGTGAGTGTTGCGAAATAATACTTTGTGTAAATATTTTGAATATGCCTTGGGAAGTGAAAGGCTTGCATTGAGCAGGCTTTTGGTAACCTTTGGCAATCCTGCTTCCCAAAACTTAATCTTTTCCAAGATTCTATCTTTATTTTTATAGATAATTCCTGCTTTGCAATTTCTTGCTCCATCGCCATCAAAAACATCTGTGCCGATTTGAGATACAACCTTTACTTCAACCGAACTAAAAAATGGAAAGTAGCTTGCCTTTCCTTTAATGGCTGACTTTGCTGGAGTTTTTAGTCGTAAAGGTGCACCAATAATTCCAAATTCTACATTGCTGTCGGTAAATGTTTTTGGATTAGATATAAATTTTTCTATGCCTGTGCATCTGCTTTCCGTATCTTTTTTTTCCAACCACAAGGCAACACTGTCAACATATACTCTTGCTTCATACCAAATCCAAAATGGCAGAATTTTTTCTTCACCATCGTCTTTTATGTTGTTTCTGTTTTGGTCATCCCAAATCTTCATTTTTCCTTTTTCTAAAAGTTTTTTGTATGAGTTATTGTATTGAGGCTTTGCTCCTTCTTTGTCTTTCCAGTTAATTGATTTACTTCTTTTATGATAAGTGAACCCATATCTTATGTCTCCTTTTTTTATATCATTTCTTGTTGGCAAAGAACTTGCTTTCTCAATGTCATCTCTTGACATATTAATAAAATCAGATTGATTCGTTTTATCTTTGAAATTTATCTTATTATCTATGATTGATGAAGTTATTTCGGATAACTTTATGATGTTTGTAGAATCGTTTAGAATATTTTCTATGCTCTTGCTTAGTGAAAGATACCTTGGTGATAATAACATTGCTAGAGCTATCTTGCTAGATAGTTGGTCTGAATTATTATTGGAAATAGCTGATGGCTTGCGTAATCTTCCAAAGTCAAATGTCATTGTTTGTTGCTTTTTAGATAATTGCGATATTGTGAAGTCATCAATCTTGAATTGAAGAGCTGTTCGGTAGCCGATTTCTAAATCAGCCTTTATCTTTTCATCACCTGCTTTGTAAAAGTATCTGCGAAGTCTTGTCGTCTCTGATAATAATTTTTCTTGCAATTGTTTTAGTTTTCTACATTTCTCTATGATTTTATTATGGATTGATAGTGAATCTTTTGCGCTAGAATATGACTCTATGGCAAGAAGTTGATTTTTGCTTGCATCGATCACTAAGTTATTTGTGTCGTTTGTTGTCTTTCTCTTTTCAATGATTGGGAGTAATGTTTTGTTTGCCGATAAACATTTTTTGTTATATTTTGACAAAGTATCTCGCATTTGTTTTAGAGTTGCAATTGATTGGCTCTGATTTTTACCACTGCTTGCGTGTATCACCTTTATTGTGCTTGCAATTGCATTTGACATTTTTTTTACTTCTGAATTTAATTCGGTGTAGTGTTTTATACTTAAAATATCTCCGCTATTTTCTATTGCAGATTTTAATTTATCACTTTTCGCAAATGCTTTCTCAAATTCAATAGATTTAATAAATGCTTGATTTGTTTGTTTCTTGAATGAATTAAACTTCTTAATTGTCTCGGTAGATATTCTTTGCAATCTTTCAACCTCAGTCTTGCAGGTTTTGTATTTTGCATAATATTTATTAATTTTATTTAATGCCCTTTTGGCTTGCTCGGCTTGTGATAATTTGTTTTCTTTTTGAATGGCACTTGATTGTGAAGTGTCATTTACCAAGCCTACGGTAGATTCTGTCAGCTCTACAATTAATATTGCTTGTCCCAGATATGGGATGCACTTTGCTCCATTATAAGCACCGACTAGCATTCCTTTTTGAAATGCATCGTGTTGTGCTTTTGCAATTATCTCCTTGGGAATAGCTTCTCCTTTATGCTTGTTTTTGTATTCATTTATTATCCTGTTGTATTCTTTTTTGTTAGCATCAACCATTGCGTCAACTGTGCCGGTAACTGTAGATAGGCCGCTAAAATTTTTGGCGACATTGCTTAAATATTTTGTTGCAGAAAAATGGATTTTGTCATCTTTTCCTACATAGTATGAATTATTTGCTGAATCAATAACAGACAAAACCGTGGAGGTATTATCTATCCCGTTTTTTAAGTTGTTTGGTTCGAGGCATTTGCTTTTAAACTTTTTTACTCTTTCTTTTGCCTGGTTTCTGATTGATTTTATTTTATCCGAGTTTTTTGTCCATTGCCTAATGTCTTTCGATGTTCGTTTTATTTTTTCCATAAAAGAAATATCGGTAAGGTTTTTTACCGTTGATTCCATATCAAGCGGATTTTCTGAATTGCTTATTATTGTTGTTGGGAGCTCTTCTTGTTTTAAATATTTTGTTTTACTGTCTTTTGTTTGGGCAGAATCTGCTGAATAACTTGCTTGCCCAATTATCAATAAGATTGCGGTTAAAATATGAAATCTATTTTTGATTGATAATTTAATCATTTGTAAATTCCTCCTTTAACGATACGGCATATTGTTTTATTTTTGGGTTAATCTTGCTGTTAGCAATTATCTCGTCGATTGCGTCAATTGCATCTTTGTTGCACCCCTTGCTTTTTTGTAGGATTGCGACAATTAATTTTAATTTATTCTTGTCGTTTTCTTTTGGGGTTATCTTTGAAATAGTTGCTATTGCGGTATCTTCTTTTCCACAAGATGAAGAGAAAAATGCTAATTGAACTGCTGTTTGAATTATTGACTTTTGTGGACAGTGTTTTAGTCTTTCTTCCGTAAGTGCTATCGCTACCTCTGTGTTTTTTATTTGAAAATAACCGGCAGCCAATCTTTCTATCAATTTATCGTCATCAAATGATGTGAAAACAGATTCATACAAATCAATTGCAATTGCAGTTAATTGTGGTGAATTAACTTGCATGTAAGCATCAGCTAAGTCAATTGTTAAAACCTTGTTTTGAGGATTCTTTGTGTATGCTTTTTCAAAATATCTAATGCCCTTGGATAATTTGTCCCTGTCTCCTTCGGTGATAGCTTCTGCACAAAAAAATGCCCCTAATTCTTGCCAGTTTTTTGCGTCTTCATCTATGGCTGCCTCTTGTTTTTCATTCTTTTTGAGCTTTATATTTGTTTTAGTTGGTGTTTGATTTTGTTTGATTTGGTTGTGAGTATTTGTTTTTTTGGTGCTTGGTTGCTTGTCGGTTGTTAAAATTTTGAAGAGTACTATTGCCGCAATTATAGAAATGACAATAATTATTTTATTTTTCATCATTTGTTTATTTCCCTTTCAATACAGTATATTTTGTTTACTTTTCAATTCTTTCTGATCTCCATTTTAACAGTTTTATAGTTACGGTTGTGCCTTCGTTTTCTTTGCTTTTGATAGTTAGCCCTCCACCAGCAGAATCTAAATATTGTTTGGTTGACCAAAGTCCAATTAGTCCGGTTCTGGTCGTCCCTTTTGATGAAAAAAATGGTAGGCAGGCAGCCTTAAGGTTTTCTTTGCTCATTCCACAGCCATTATCGGTAACCGATATTTTTATTTCATCATCTGTTTCTTCTGTTTCTATTTTTATCTTCAAATCATCCTTGCCAGCCTCACAGGCATTGGCAAGGATTTCATTAAAACTGTTTGCGATTCTCTTTTCATCACCGGCAACCTCTGGTAGTTCTTCAGGATTGAAATTATAAGATATATCAAAACCTTTTGCCGCTGATTTAATTAATGGGAATATGGCTTTTCCCAAATTTACTTGTTTGAGATATTGTTTTGATAAGCCTCTTGTGTAATCGACAAGTTCTCTGATTGCACTGTTTAGATATTCAACCGACTTTTCATACTTGGCTTTAATTTGGTAATAGCTATCCATATCAACAACCTTTTCCCCCTTAATCATTTTGTCAAAATCATTAAGGATGATTTCGCCATAGCAAGTAACTGCACAGAGGCGATTGTTTAAGGTGTCTGCCATTCCGGCAGCAATGATTTTTTGTGTATTTAGGATTGCCATTTTTTGAAGTTCTTTACTTATTTTATAACTTCGTGCATGGGCGTGCATTCTTGCGATGACATCTTCGGGGCGGTAGGGTTTATTTAAAAAATCAGTAGCGCCTTTTTTTAGGCATGTATGCATTATCTCTGGATCGGTTAGTGCGGTAAGAACGATAACCGGTAATTCGGGAGTAATTTCTTTGGCAAGCAGTTGGTCAAGAACATCTTGTCCGCTCATTATCGGCATCATCATATCCAAAAGCACAATGTCGATATTGCAATTTTCTTGTAATATGATATCAAGAGCTTCTTTACCATTATCTGCAGTTATTACCTCAAAGCCTTTTTTACTGAGGATTTTTTTTAATATGTTTTGTTGTGCCGAATCATCTTCAGCAATCAATACTTTAAAGTTGGCTGTGGTCATATCTTCTTTCTGTTATTTATATATTCTGTTGATAATATATTCTGCAATTATTTTATATGGCTTAATTACAGTTATGTTTGAAAATTCATTCATCGTTAATGCGCAATCTAATTCTGTGCAACCTGCAATTACTGCATCAATCTCGAATTGTTCTTTCATTAAGATAGATGCTTTTTGCAAGGCATCTATGTGTTTAGGTAAGATTCCTAATCCCTTGATTCCTCCTATAGATTTATCGTTGTTGTGCCAGTCTCCATAGATGGTGTCCATTACCAATTCCTTTTGGATTTTATCTCCGTTTTTAAGATCTAATGGGGTGATTGCTGTTATCCCATGCCGCTGACATTCTTTTTGGAATAGATTGGTTTGAATAGTCGCGGTTGTGGCAAGGATTCCGATTCTGCTATTAGGCATCTTTAGAGCAATGTCTTTTATTGTCTCTTCAACAATACTGACTATCTCAATCTTTACTTGTTTTTTGATTTCTGGAATTAATTTATGGGCAGTAATACACGCCATAACCGCAAAGTCTGCTCGTTTTACAAGATTGCCATTGCCATCAAGGCTATCTTCTAATACCTTGAAACTGTTGACAACTCCGGTAAGGGCATCTGGTCCGTTGTGTAAGATATATTGCACTCGGTCTGGGGTTTCGGTTAGGCTGCTTAAAATCCATTGCGGGAATTCTTGGTCACGATTAGCGCCAAGTATGCTTCGAGCCGCACTCAAGATTTCTTTTTCAAGTTGAATGTGGGCGAATGGTCCAAATCCACCAACAATCCCAATGGTCTCGTGTTGTGTTTTTTGTTTAGTATCCAGTTTGTCTTTCCTTTGATTTTTAATTGTTAATTATCTCTGAGAGTATTCACGCTCAAGTTCGGATAATTGTTCTTTAATTGTTGTCATTTGTTGATTTAATTTTTTTACTTTTTCAGCATCGGCGTAGTAGTCTGGCAATAGGAATTTTTCATTGATTTTAGTTAATGATTCTTCACATTCAATGATTTTTAATTCTAAATTTTCGATACTGGTTCGACTGTATGGGCCTTTGCTTGTTGCTTTTTTGTTTGGCTTGCTTGTATTTGTTTTTATTGCAATTTTCTGAGCTTTGTTCTGCTTTGAGATGAATCTTTTGCGTTCAGCTTCAGCTTCGGAATATCCACCTTCTGTTATTTTACAGTAGTTGTGGTCAATCCAAAGTACTCGGTCGGCAATTCTATCAAGAAAGAAACGGTCGTGGCTTATTACTAATAATGTTCCAGAAAAAGCTGACAATACACATTCAATTGCTTCTCGACTATCAATATCTAAATGGTTGGTTGGTTCGTCAAGTAGCAGTAGGTTGCTTTCGGAAAATAATAATTTTGCCATTAGTAGTTTCTTCTTTTCACCCCCTGACAAGGTATTGATTGGGTTTTCTATTGCATCTTGAAAAAACATCAATGCGGCTAAAGTATTGCGTAGTTCTTGATTTACAACATTAGTTGTGATTGATTTCATAAAATCAAGTGGGGTGGCTGATTCGTCTTTTATGGTATCGTTTTGTTCGAAATAATTATATTTTACTGATTTCCCCCATTTGAAATTTCCGGTATAGCCAGTAATTGCTCCGGTTAGGATTTTAAATAATGTACTTTTGCCACAGCCATTCGGTCCAACTATCCCTAATGTCTCCCCGGGAATTACTTCAAGGTTTAGATTGTTGAGCAAAAGTTTTTTTGAATAACCAAATGATAAATCTTCAATATTGATTATTACATTGCCATAATCAGGGCAGGGTGGTAGTCGTAGTTTTAATAGACTTTCCTTGAATCTCGGATTTTCTATTCTGCTTAGTCTGTTCAGCCGCTTGCTTCTCCCTTTCGCTTGTTTTGAGCGTTGTCCTGCCCCGTATTTTATGATAAAATCTTCTTCGTGTTTTATCTTTACTTGTTGTTTTTGGAATGCATTTTCAGCCGCTTTTTGGCGAATGATTTTTTCTTTTTGGTAGGCAATGAATGGTAATTTGTAAACAGTAATTTTTTTGTTTTCAAGCTCAAAGGTATTGTTGGTGGTTTTATCTAAAAACCTTCGGTCGTGAGATATTAACATAAATCCTTTGTCGGTATTGCTTAGAAATTTTTCAAAAAATTCAATACCTGAAATATCAAGATGGTTTGTAGGTTCATCAAATAGCCATAAGTCGGCATCTTGATTTAAGAGAATTGCCAGTGCTAATCTATTCTTTTCGCCACCGCTGAGAATATCGACAGGTTCGTTTATTCTTGATTCTTTAAGTCCAAGTCCATCTAAGATTGCTACGGCTTGTCTTTCGATATCATGACCATTTTTTAATTCAAATTCGTGATCTAATTTTTCTAATTTTTCTAGCAGTCTCTGCTGTTCGTTATCTGTTATGTTTGGCTCAGAAAGGCGGTGGTGAATATCTATGATATCTCGTTCAATGGCAGCTATTTCCGCTAAATGCTCAAACAAAACCTCTTTTATGGTAAATCCTTTTTTGAAGACAGGGTTTTGCTCTAATTTTAATATCTTTATTCCCTTTGGGATAGTGAGACTGCCGTCAAAATCTTCTTCTCTGCAAAAAACCTTGAAGAGAGAGGTCTTTCCCGTTCCATTGCGTCCAATAAAACCAATCTTCATATCAGAATGAATCTGGAAGGTGGCATCGGCAAAACAAGTTTTCCCGGGATATTTTTTAGTTAAATTTTCAGCAGATATTAATAACATATCGAACATTATATTTTTAGGATTGAATTAAACAACTAAAATATGATAATCAAATTCCGATTTAACTTTTATTAGAAACAAAAATATGCAAAACTACGCAAAACTACCAACAATCGCAGGAATATGGTCACTTTTTTTTTGGAGTGCAACCATTGGGATTTGTCGTAAGCTGTCTGTTGATATTGGGTTGTTTCGGACAGGATTTTATGTTATGTTGCTGAGCGGTGGATTTAGTCTTTTCTATACCTTGGTAATTGAAGGTAAATTACAAGAAATCTTTAAGTTAAGCAAACTTCATCTTGCGGTTTGTGGTTTTTTATTTGTTAGCTATATGTTATCACTATATGGGGCTATTGGTTTTGCCAAATCTGATGCAGTTGTTATTGAAGTTGGAGTTATAAATTATTTTTGGCCTGCATTAACATTGCTGTTTTCAGCTCCAATCCTCAAAAACAGACTTAAGTTAATTATTGTTCCGGGAATAATTATTTCTATTGTTGGAGTTTTTATAACAGTAATGGGGACAAACCTATCTGTTCTAGAAAGTTTATCTGATAGGTTTTCTAATAATTATTGGTCATATATCTTGGCAGCAATAGCTGCTATTTCGTGGGGCTTATATTCTAATTTTAGTCGCAGGTTGGCTAACGGAGCCAAGGTTGAAGTTGTGTCATTGTTTATGCTTTTTTCGGCAATCGCCTTCTTTTTGTGTATGCAGATTCGTCCTGAAGGTATTAGGATTTCTCCATCAACCTATCCATATTTATTTATCATGGTTTTGTTTCCAAGTATCCTTGCTTATCATTTTTGGGATTTAGCAATGAAGAAGGGAAATATTATTCTCGTAGCATCGATTGCCTTTTTAACACCGGCAATTTCAACAATAATTAGTAGTGTAATCTTATCTGTCACCCCAGGGTGGAATGTGTGGCTTGGTTCTCTTTTGTTGATTGTCGGGGCATTTGTCAGCAAAAGGGGGGTTGTGGAGCGTTAGTCTCGACCAATCGCTTTTTTGATGAGTGATTTTACTTGTTTTTTAAATGTTTTTTTAAGCTTTGCAGGTGTTAGTAATGTAGGGTCGGCAGGTTTTGTCAAAAGCACTAGATGTTCCCAGACGTTTCCTCCTTCAATCTTTTGGAATTTGTAATCAGTCATAACCAAATGTGGTGCTTTTTCGTAAATAGACAATGCATCTGGAAAATAATTAACATCACCTTCAGATATTGCTTTATTGAAACTTTGTCCAACAATAAAACCAACAACCCCTCCTGGTTTTAACAGAAAAGTGATTTCCTCAAAAAACTTTTTTAAGTCTAAAAAATGTTCTAAGGCGTATCTACAAAAAAAACCGTCAACACTTTCTGCCTTTGAAAGGTCTGTAAATGGGCATTTAGCACGTCTTAAAAAGTGGACATCACCTTGATAAATATCTTTATGTCCCCAAATATATCTGCCGATGATAACATTTAATGGGCTAAACTCAATGGTGCAACTTTTTGGAAAACCTAAATGTTTTAACGCACTACTTGCATATCCACTTCGACCAGCAATATCAATAACAACTGAGTCGTTATCTTTCAAGAAAGAAGAAAACCAGGTTAGGTGAGAATTGTAACCTCGTGATTTTCCTGCAGTAAAATATTCTTTAGGGGTTTTGAAATCACCTTTTTTAAGGGTGTGTAAAAAAGCACATAGTTTTGCTTTGTTTTCCTGTGACCAATCTTTTGCCGCTTCTGGCACCGCTAATATTAATTCTTCGCAATGGTTAAGTATTTCAGTAATTTCTGATTCAGTATACATTTCTTCTGATGAGCGATTTTTTCTAAATCCAGTGATATGATTTTGAAAAAAATCAATGCTATCGCTAATTGAGCTGCTTGCTGTGTTTAATTGAATGAATGAGTAATCTGAATATTTCATATTATAAATATATAAATCTTCAAAATGATTGCAATTAATTTGATTCAGATATGAGTAATTTAAGGTATTAAAAAAATACAAAACTAAATAAAAAAATACTGGACAATCTTAGCAAAAATTTGTATAGTTTCAACCCTTGCTTAATAAAGCAATGCCAACATTCCCCTGTAGCTCAGTTGGTAGAGCAACGGACTGTTAATCCGTGTGTCGCTGGTTCGAGTCCAGCCGGGGGAGCCAAAACTATCAGGTGAGTGAAAACTCCCTGTCTAAATTAATAAAAACGCTCAGTCAATAAAATGCCTGAGCGTTTTTATATTCCCCCAAAGTAAGAAAAGCTTCCAGCTTTTGAACCAAAACAGCTAATATAAAAACAACCCCTTTTTTTTACCCCACCCCCTAAAGTAACAAAAGCTTCCAGCTTTTGAAAACCAAAAAGGGCGTGCAGAAGCAAGCCCTTTTTTTATACCCTCAAGAGTCAAAAGGCTACCCATTAAAAATTTGTGGTTTGATTTTATTAGCAAGTTCATCTTTGGTTAAGCTTTTATGGGTGTCATTTTGGACGGTGATTTTTTTGGACATCTGATCATTATTTATTACTTTTCAAATATTATTTATTTGTCATTAATATTTCAGAAATATAGAGTGGAATGCAATATAAATTCAGAAGTAGGGATTTAGGTTTATTATTTCAGTGAGTCAATGTGGGCTTCAACCATTTTTATTTCAGTGTAGGAATAGTCTTCGCCAAGACTCTCTTTTATTGATTTTAGTGAATATTCTTGTTCTTTTAGCAGTTCGGTTGTTATTATGTTTTGCTTTTCTTTTGATACAAATTGGTTGATATTAAGTTTGCCTTGTTTTATATAATGCGTTAAGTGACCCTCGATTGTTGTTGTGACTAAGTTGCGTTTATTGGCAATTTCTTCGATGGTGTTTCCTTCTGTGCAGAGTTTAAAGCTGATTTCCTTGGTGTCTTCTTTTGCTTGTTTTGTTTTTTTATTCTTAACCTTGTTTTTTGCTTCAACCTTAATGCCTGCAACCGATACCGCTCTCAGGTATTTTTCGACTGAAAATCCGTCCTTACATGATTTTATTCCTTCAAGTCTCGTATTTATTTCCTTTAGGAGGTTGAGTAAAGCGTTATCAATCCTTTTCTTCACCTCCTTATTCTTCGTTGTAAAGGTTAAATTCATAATTGTATTTGAGAAGAGGTTTGAGAACTCTTTCAGAAACCACTCTGCAGCCTTTTGGGTTCGTTCTTTGATATTGGCGTTGCTTTCTACGGCATCAGAGATGTTTGCGATAATCGTGTTCAGTTGTCTTTGAAAATTTTGGCTTACCTTAAAAATATTTTCATTTGCCATCGTCTTGATTGCTTGCGGGTCGTCAACTCCTGTAATTTGAATAATTCGTTCATTGGTTTTTAGCAAATGCAAAAAATAGCTTAATCTTTTTTCCAGAAGATTAAAGTTAAAACATTCCTTGATTAGCTGAATTTGATATCTTGTTTTGGCGCTTGCAAGCATATCTGCTGTTGGTTGGTTCTCTCTGGTATGTTGGTCGAAGTCATTGATGCAGTTATCGACATCCATCCCTTGATTTGTTACTAATGAGCTTAACACCATTCCCTCTATCGTCATACAACGACTAAGTGCGACATAGACTTGTCCGTGAGCAAAAGATGC